>CAZTIB010000196.1:0-6251 GCA_964613615.1 uncultured Chromatiaceae bacterium | reverse complement strand
TTGGTAGCGCAGGTGCAGGATGCCGGCGTCCCGCGATGCGTTGCCCTGGCAGACGGCGAGAAAAGCGCCGGCCCCTGCTTTGCGCAGCTGGCTTTCACCCAACCAGCGTGTTTTCCAGCCGTATTCCCGCGCGAGTTCTGTCGCGAGTGTCTTGTAGGCCGGTGCATCGAGCTGGTTCGGCGGCAGCGCGGTCAGCCAGCGCGCGAGATTCTGGGCGCGGGCGGCGATTTCCGTTGCAGCCAGCTCAAGCCGCGCAGGCAGGCCGAGGAGGCGAATGCGTCTCAAGCTCTTGTCGCCGGCGGCCTTGCTCTTGAACCGGGGCATCCTGAAGGCGTGGGCATGGGCTGCCAGCAGCAGGGCCTCGGCCATGGCCTGGGCAAGCTCGGCCTTGAGACCGGGCAGGAGCACGGCAATACTGCGCGGCTGGTCTGCCAGGGCCGTTGCCATGAGTTCGCCCGCCAGGCCTAGCAGTTCAAACCGTGAAGGCTCGCCTGTCGGCGCGCGGTGCACGCTGAGGCCGGTGCCGCGCTTGTTATCGAGTCGTCCCCGGACCACCGCATCGGCGCTGGCCCGGCGCGCAGCCGCCCGCAGCTGGGCGCTGCCGGGCACCTGGTTCCAGTCACTTGCCCGCGGTTTGCAGGGCAACACCACCACGGCATGATCCACGCCGGCGAGCGCAGCTTTGGAAACTGGTCCCAGGCTTTGACTAAGACGTGGAAATTCCGGCGCTGGCAGGAGTTTTGTCATGGGTATACGGCTTGACCGGTCTTGGCTGGACGCCGATCATACCGGGCTTTAGCAGACATGGCGGCGCTCGCGCCGGGATTGCATGCAGCTCGCGCTGGCCCCGCGGTCCCGGGAACGGAGGCGCGGCAGGCTTGCCCGGTCAGTCGGCAGCACTGCGCGAACAACAACCGGAAGCAACTTGGCCGAATTCAACCGTTTCGACGATATCGACCCTCAGGAAACCCAGGAGTGGATCGAGTCGATGGATTCTGTGCTGCAGGCCCATGGGACGGACCGGGCGCACTTCCTGCTGAACAGCATGATCGACCACGCGCGGCGGTCCGGCGCCTACCTGCCTTACAGCGCAACCACCGCGTATCTGAATACGATCCCCGTTCATCAGCAGCCGGAGTATCCCGGTGACCGTGCCCTGGAGCGCCGGATCGAGGCCTACATACGCTGGAACGCGATGGCGATGGTGGTGCAGGCCAACCGGCGCAGCGCCGAGTACGGTGGCCATATCGCCAGCTATGCCTCCGCTGCGGCCCTGTACGAGGTGGGCTTCAATCATTTCTGGCGCGCCCCGACTGCGGAGCAGGGCGGCGACATGGTCTTCATCCAGGGCCACTCATCGCCCGGCATCTATGCCCGCGCTTACCTGGAAGGGCGGTTGACTGAAAATCAGCTGAATCATTTCCGTCAGGAGGTGGCGGGGAAGGGCGACGGGCTCACGTCTTATCCCCACCCGTGGCTGATGCCGGAATTCTGGCAGTTTCCCACGGTGTCCATGGGTCTCGGGCCGATGATGGCGATCTACCAGGCGCGCTTCATGCGCTACATGGAGCACCGTGGCCTGGCCGAACCCAGCGACCGCAAGATCTGGTGCTTCCTTGGCGATGGCGAAACGGACGAGCCGGAATCCATGGGCGCCCTGACCATGCCGGTGAGCGAGAAACTCGACAACCTGGTTTTCGTGATCAACTGCAATTTGCAGCGGCTGGACGGTCCGGTGCGGGGCAACGGCAAGATCATCCAGGAACTGGAGGCCGCTTTCCGCGGCGCCGGCTGGGCCGTGATCAAGGTGCTCTGGGGCAGCAACTGGGACCCGCTGCTCGGGCGCGACGACGGCGGTTACCTGCAGCGCGTCATGGAAGAATGTGTCGACGGCGAGTACCAGAACTTCAAGGCGCTGGGCGGCGCCTACGTGCGCGAGCATTTCTTCGGTCGCTACCCGCAGCTGAAAGAGATGGTCGCGAACATGTCCGACGAGGAAATCTGGCGGCTGAAGCGCGGCGGCCTGGATACCATCAAGGTGCATGCTGCGTACCACCGTGCCGTGAACCACAAAGGCCGGCCGGTGGTGATCCTGGCGAAGACCGTCAAGGGTTTCGGTATGGGCGAACTCGCCGAAGGCAAGATGACGGCGCACCAGGCCAAGAAGCTGGACGTCGACGACCTGAAGGCCTTTCGTGACCGTTTCAATATTCCGATCTCCGATGAAGACATCGACAAGGTGCCGTATTACCGGCCGGCCGAAGACAGTGAGGAGCTGCGCTACATGCGCGCGCGCCGCGAGTCCCTGGGCGGGTTCCTGCCGGTGCGCATCGCCGACGCGCCGGCGCTGAAAGCTCCGCCGCTGGAGTCTTTCAAGACGCAACTGGAAGGCACCGGCGAGCGCGCGATCTCTACCACGATGGCACTGGTGCGCATTCTGACGACCCTGGTGCGGGACAAGAACATTGGCAAGCACGTGGTGCCCATCGTGCCGGATGAGGCGCGCACCTTCGGCATGGAGGGTATGTTCCGCCAGATTGGTATCTACTCGTCCATGGGCCAGCTATATACGCCGGTAGATCGTGAGCAGCTCATGTACTACCGCGAGGACAAGGGCGGCCAGATCCTGCAGGAAGGCATCAACGAGGCCGGCGCCTTGTGTTCCTGGATTGCCGCGGGCACGGCTTACGCGAACCACGGCGTGCAGATGATTCCGTTCTACATCTTTTACTCGATGTTTGGATTTCAGCGCGTTGGCGATTTCATCTGGGCCGGCGGTGACATGCAGGCGCGCGGGTTTCTGATCGGCGGCACCGCCGGCCGCACGACCCTGGCTGGCGAGGGCCTGCAGCACCAGGATGGCCACAGCCACCTGCTGGCTTCCACCGTGCCGAACTGCCGCGCCTACGATCCGGCCTACGGCTACGAACTCGCTGTGATCATCCAGGACGGTCTGCGCCGCATGGTCGAGAAGCAGGAGCGTGTCTTCTATTACATCACCACGATGAACGAGGCCTACGCGCAGCCGGCCATGCCCAGGGGTGCGGAAGGCGGGATACTCAAGGGCATGTACCCCCTCAGCACCGGCGGGCGCGGGAAAGTCCGCGTGCAGTTGCTCGGCGCCGGGACGATTCTCGGCGAGGTCCGCGCTGCCGCTGAGATCCTCGAAGCTGATTACGGCGTCCCGGCCGATGTCTGGAGCGTGACCAGCTTTAACGAACTGCGCCGCGATGGCCTGGCGTGCGAACGCTGGAACCTGATGCACCCCGAGCAGACGCCGCGAAAAGCCTATGTGACGCAGCTGCTCGGCGATCAGGAGGGGCCGTTCGTCGTCGCGACGGACTACATGAAGTCATTGGCCGACCAGATTCGCCAGTGGATTCCCGGCCGTTACCGGGTGCTGGGAACGGACGGTTACGGGCGCAGCGACTCGCGCAAGGCGCTGCGGGATTTCTTCGAGGTCGACCGGCGCCACGTGGTCGTCGCGGCCTTGAAGTCACTGGCGGAAGAGGGATCGGTCGACGCGGGTACGGTCAGTGACGCGATGACCAGGCTGGCCATCGATCCGGACCAGCCGGATCCTGTGACCCGTTGAGACGAGGAGCGACGCGCTGAATGAGTAGCCGCCAGGAAGTTCGAATCCCTGACCTGGGAGACTTCGACGACGTGGAAGTCGTCGAGGTGCACGTGAAGGCCGGCGATCAGGTGCAACTGGAAGATCCGCTGATTACGCTGGAGACCGACAAGGCCGCGATGGAAGTGCCGTCGCCGGTGGCCGGTACGGTGGCCGAGGTGAGCGTAGCCGCAGGCGCACGCGTGTCCGAGGGACACGTCATCGCGGTGCTCGAGCCGGCCGAGGCGCCTGGCGATGCAGCGCCGCCACCCGCGGCCGAAGCCCCGCCGGCAACCGCGTCAGCATCCGCAGGCCCGGCAGCGACATCGGGGCTTGCAGCGGCGGCCGGGCCGCAACCGGTTCGGGTGCCGGACCTGGGCGACTTCGACGCCGCCGATATCACCGAAGTGCATGTCCAGGTGGGTGACGTGATCGCGGTGGACGACCCGCTGATTACGCTGGAGACGGACAAGGCCGCGATGGATGTGCCATCGCCGGTGGCCGGCAAGGTCATGTCGGTAGCGGCGACGGCCGGCGGTCAGATTGCCGCCGGTGGGCTCATTGCCGAGGTGCAGGTGGCGGCAGGCGAGACAGTAGCCGCCGACGACACTGCGACCATCAAACCGGCTTTCGACACATCATCGCCAGCCGGAGGGGCCGCGCCGGCCCAGCCCCCTGCAAGGCCATCGCCTGCGCCGCCCCAGCCCGCGCCAACGGCCGCGCGGGGCTTGCCGCCCATTAACGAAGCGACTTTCGGCAAAGCTCACGCCAGTCCCGCGGTCCGCAAGTTAGCCCGCGAGCTGGGCGTGGACCTCGGGCAGGTGAAGGGCCGCGGCGAAAAGGGCCGGGTGCTGCAAGACGATATCAAGGCCTTCGTGAAAGCTGTGCTGTCCGGCCAGACCGCGGCACCCGCCGGCGGCGCACTGCCGGCCGTGCCCGTGGTGGACTTTGCCAAGTTTGGCGAGATCGAGGTCAAGCCCCTCGGCCGCATTCAGAAGATCTCCGGCCCGCGACTGCAGGCGAGCTGGCTGAACTACCCGCATGTCACGCAGTTCGACGAGGCGGACATCACCGACATTGAAGCACGGCGCAAGAAGCTGAAAGAGGCCGCAGCCGCCAACGATGTCAGGCTCACGCCCCTGGCCTTCATCATCAAAGCCGTGGTAATTGCGTTGAAGGAATTCCCGCAGTTCAACACCTCCATGGCGGAAGATCAGAAGAGCCTGGTCTGGAAGCATTACTTCCACATAGGCTTTGCCGCCGATACGCCGAACGGCCTGGTCGTGCCGGTCATTCGCGACGTGGATCTGAAAGACGTCATGAGCATCGCGCAGGAGCTGGGCACGCTGAGCGAGAAGGCCCGGGAAGGCAAGATGACGGTAAACGAGATGCAGGGCGGGACTTTTACCGTGTCCAGCCTCGGCGGTATCGGCGGCACGCACTTCACGCCCATCATCAATGCGCCGGAAGTCGCGATCCTCGGTGTCGGACGTTCGGACTACCGCCCGGTGTACCAGGAAGGCGAGTTTGTACCGCGCCTGATTCTGCCGCTGTCCCTGTCTTATGATCACCGGGTCATCGACGGCGCCACTGGCGTGCGTTTCACCACCTATCTGCGCAGTGTGCTGGCCGACGCAGACCGCGTCCTGCTGGGCAGCTGAGGCAAGGATATGAATGCGCCCCAGGACATCTTCGTGCCCGACCTCGGTGAGTTTGAGGATGTCGAGATCATCGAAGTCCACGCGCAGGCGGGCGACACGGTGGCCGCCGAAGACCCGCTGATCACGCTGGAGAGCGACAAGGCGGCGATGGAAGTGCCGTCGCCGATGGCCGGCAGCGTGACGGAAATGCTGGTGGCGGTGGGTGACAAGGTATCAACGGGTACTCTCATTGCGCGTGTGGTGGCCAGTGAGACCACTGTTGCGAGTGTGCCGGCAGACACTGCAGAAGCACCGGCAGACACGCCCGCCGCGCCGGCGCCCGCCCTTGCGGGCGGCTACGACGGCAAGGTGGACCAGGAAGCGGAAGTTGTCGTGCTCGGCGCCGGCCCGGGCGGCTACACGGCGGCGTTTCGCGCCGCGGACCTGGGACTGAAAGTCACACTGGTAGAGCGCTGGCCCGTACTGGGCGGGGTCTGCCTGAATGTGGGCTGCATTCCGTCGAAGGCTCTGCTGCATGCCGCGCGCGTGGTTGAAGAAACGGAGGAGATGGCCGATTGCGGCATCCGTTTCGGGGCGCCTGAGATCGACAGGGACGCACTGCGCGGCTGGAAAGACAAAGTCGTCAACCGGCTGGTGGGAGGCCTTTCCAGCCTGGCCAAGCAGCGCGAAGTGACGGTAGTGCACGGCGAGGGGCGTTTCCTGTCCCCGCATCACCTGCAGGTAACCGGTGAGCAGGGCGACACGGTCATCGCGTTTCGCCAGTGCATCATTGCCGCGGGTTCCGAAGTGGCGATGCTGCCGGACCTTCCGGACGATCCGCGGATCATCGATTCCACCGGGGCGCTGGAACTGCGCGACCTGCCCGAGCGTATGCTGGTGGTAGGCGGCGGCATCATTGGTCTGGAGATGGCCTGCGTGTACGACGCGCTGGGCGTGAAGATGTCTGTGGTAGAGCTCACCGACCAGCTGATGCCCGG
>CAZTIB010000195.1:0-9659 GCA_964613615.1 uncultured Chromatiaceae bacterium | reverse complement strand
GTCGTCCTTCGCCTCGGTCATCGTGGTGCCGATGTTCGCGAAAATGATCGGCGGCGCATCGCGGTTGACCTTCAGGGTCTCGCGCAGGTCGTCGTAGTCCAGCTCGCCGTTCGGCTGCGAGCGGATCATGATGTTGCGCAGGTTCAGGAAATGCAGGTTCTTCGTGACGCTGTAGTGCGTGTCCTGCGAGAAGTACACGATGCCCTTCGGGTAGCGCTCGCGGGCCAGGTACAGCCCGTAGAGGTTGCCCTCGGTGCCGCCGTTCGTGACGTAGCCCCACCAGTCGTCTGCCGGCGCCCGCATCAGTCGCGCCCAGAACTCCAGCGCCTCGCGCTCGAACTCGCGGCTGTCGATCTTGCTGGTGCTGTCGACGAAGGGGTCGCCCACGTTGTTCAGGCTGTAGTCCAGCAGGTCTTTCAGTTCGCCGTAGTCGTAGTCCATGGCGGCGGGGTAGCCGGCCATCGTGCTGCTGTCCTGTCGAATGCGTGTGTAGAAGCTTCGCAGGCGCGCCTGGTCCGTCTCGCTCAGGCGCGATCGGGACGGTGGCGGGTTTGGGAAGGGTGCGGCCATGTTGCCCAGAATGCCCCATTCCAGCCGCAATTGGCTGTCTTTCTCGCCTATAATTCGGCTCTATCAGGCAGAAAATGGCTATATATATGATGGAAAAGACACAATCTGTCTACCCGCTGAGCCGGCAGGAAGGCGAGATCCTCCAGGCCCTCCAGGAAGACGGCCGCATATCCAACGTGCAGCTGGCCAGCCGAGTCGGGATGTCTGAATCACCCTGCCTGCGGCGGGTTCGAGCCCTGGAGGAGGCCGGCGTGATCCGCGGCTATGGTGCCCGGCTGGACCGGCGGCGACTCGGCCTGAACATTCTCGCCTTCGTGCAGGTCAGTATCGATCAGCGCGAGGACACCCAGGCCGACAGCTTCCTTGCGGCCGTAAGGCGCGAGCCCCAGATCATCGAGTGTTACGCGATGAGCGGAACCGATGATTACCTGTTGAAAGTAGCGGCCCGCAACATGGACGAGATCGCCGAACTGACCATGCGCAAGATCCTCCGCTGGCCGGGCGTGCAGCACGTGTCCTCTAATTTCGTGATGGAAGAACTTAAGGTCGATGCGGGACTGCCACTGCAGGTTGACTGATGCATTCGGTTGCCGGCAACCAATGGCTGCGATTGGGCTGATTGCAGGCCGAGGCCATTCCTGGAGCCTGGCTAGAGCACGTAACGACACACGCATTCTATCGCCTCAAAGTTCGATCACGCTGCCCAGGCCACGTGCTTCAGCCTCTTTATGCAAGTACCACGCGGCCGCCAGGTCCTGTGCCGCCACGCCGAGAGACTTGTACACGGTAATCTGCTGATCGTCGCTGCGTCCGGGAACCCGTTCCAGCAACACATCGCCGATCTCACCGCAGACATGGTCTGCATCGACTGCGCCGTCGGCGATCGCGGTCAGCAGCTCGCCCGCCTGCGCGAAGGCAGACGCGCGAAAGTCCACGAAGCAACTCGCGCGGCGCACCGCGTCGGTATCGACTTCGCGGGCCTCCGGGACGCTGGAGCCAACCAGGTTCAGGTGGGTCCCGGGTTGTAGCCACTCCCCGCGCAGGATGGGTTCACGCGCACCGGTGACCGTGCAGATGATGTCCGCGGTTTGTATCGCGTCGCGCAGGTCAGTGCAAGGCTCAACGGCCAGCGGGTACTGCGGCGCGAGTTCGTTGGCGAGTTCGACGGTCTTGTCGGCATCGCGTCCCCAGATCCGGATCCGCCGCAGGCTGCGCACCGCGAGCATCGCCGGTGCATGCGCCCGGGCCTGCTCACCGGTGCCGACAATCAGGAGTTCCGCGGCATCCGGGCGCGCAAGCGCGCGGGTTGCCACGGCGCTGGCCGCAGCAGTGCGCAGGCTCGTGACCACGTCGCCGTCTAGCAGCGCGACCGGTTCGCCGCGCTCCGATTCGAACAACACCATCAAACCCAGGTGGGAGGGCAGGCCGACCGCGGGATTGCCCGGAAACAGGCTGACCAGCTTGATGCCGAAGCATTCCGGCGATCCGAGATAGCCGGGCATCATGCCCATCGCGCCGTTCGGCAATTTCAGTCCCCAGCGCAGCGGCAACTCAACGTTGCCCTGCGACACCTCGCGCATTGCCGCGTCAACCACGTCGATTGCGACGGCCGGCGTCAGCAGGTCGCGGATCAATGCCTCACCGATGGCTCTAATGTGCATGATCGAACTGGATAGGAGACGTGTCCAGCCAGGCCTCTGTGATGCGACCGGCGCCGTCGAAGCGCAGGATCCAATCACCAGTCAGGCTGACCGGGCGCATATGCGGGTCGCGTTCGCGGTAGGCATTCCGCTGGGAACCGAGCGCCTGCCAGCGGAATGCAGCCATAGACCAGGCCGACAGCCGCGCGTGGATCGTCATTTGCAGGTCCGGCACCGCGGCCCACAGTTCCCGCAACTGCTGCTGCAGCTCGGCCAGTCCGACAGACTCTTCATCGAGGCCGTGAATCCGTGACCGGCTCTCGAAAAACTGCAAGAACTCGCTGTCCCGTTCCGCGGGTGCCTCCATCCGGTTGAACGCACTGAGCAGTTGTTCCAGCTTGTCTAGAACTTCTGCCTCGCTTAGCCCCGGGCCGTTCAGATGGCGCGTGATGCGGTCACCCGCGGCGCGACCGTCGGCGCCGAGCAGCTGCCCGAGCCGATAGGCGTGGTCGTGATTCGACCAGCGCTCTGCGATGCGCCCATCGTTATCGAATCGGAAGAAGGTCTGTCCGCGCAGGAACACCGGCTGCAATTGGCCAGCCACGCCGTCGAACTCGCCTGCCAGGTACAGCAGCGAGTGATAGCGTTGTGCGGCCATATTGCCGGCCACGATGACTTCATCGCTGAGCAATACCCCGTCCTTCAATTCGAAGAACACCGGCCGATAATGGGTGCGCAAACCGTCGATGCCGGTGTCCCCGCTCTCCAGCAGGCCATGCGCGACGACGTCATCAGCAAAGATCTCCAGGTAGTTCTGGTATGAGCGTTCCTGGTTTCGGTCGCGGATGATCTCGTCCATCTCGTGCATCCGGGCCCGGGTGCGTTCACTCAAATCACGCCACGCCGGGGGCGATTCGAGTGCGAAGGCGAGGTGCGGGAGAAGCGAAGCTGCAGCCAGGTAAGCCGCGGCGGTGAGCGGCCCCGGCCGGAAGATCTGCCGCAGCCAGTCGGCGCCAGTCAGCATGGTTAACGAGGTTCCGGGACGTTGGCGAAAAAAAGGTGGCGGGGCCGAAGCCCCGCCACCAGGGGGGGTTATTCGCCAAAGTTGAAAGTAACGGTGCCGCCGAAGATTCGCGGCTCACCAACGTGCGACCACTGGGTCGATGAGCCGAGGATCAGGCCGTCGAAAGGAATCGCGAAACGCGATACCGTGTAACGCTTGTCGAAACAGTTCTTACACCACACGGCCAGTTCCCACTGCTCACTCGGACTGCGCACGCCGGTGCGCAGGTTGAGCAGCGCGTACCGGCCTTCCTTGCGGTCGTCGTCCGGCAGGGTATCCACGAACTGATTGGTGCGGGCAAACCAGTTGCCGCTGGCGAAAAAGCCCCACTGGCCGAAGGCGTCAGGCCGGTCGTAGTCGGCGCCCACCTGACCGGTCCACTCGGAGCTGAAGGGCAGTCGCTGGCCGCTCGGATCGGGTCGGGTTGGATCCAGGAGTCCAACGCCGTCACTGAAATCGGCGTCCAGGAACAGGGCAGAGGCGTTCAACGTCAGGTAGTCGGCGATGGCCCAGTTCGTCTCTACTTCCAGGCCCCGCGATCTCGCCCCGGACGCATTGGTCACGTCGAAGGTGCCATCCGGGCGCAGGATCTGCAGCTGCAGGTCGTCAAATTTTGTATAGAACAGTGACGCATTGAGGCGGACCCGGCCGTCTGCAATGGTGGACTTCATACCAAGTTCCACGTGATCCGCCGTCTCCTTCTTGAAAGTTGGGTCCTGCTGCGAGCCCAGGCACACGGGCGGGCTGGAGACGAAGCCGGGTGGACAGCCGCCTACAGGCGGTTCAAGAATCACGGCCGCGCCCGCCGCGTCGCGGTTCAGGCTAATACCGCCGGACTTGAAGCCGTGGCTGTAGGTCACGTAGGTCATCGCCTCATCCGTGAGTTCATATTGCAGGCTGATGGTGCCGGTGGGTTCGCTGTCGTCCGTGTTGGCGCTGAAATCAAACACCACGGGCAGCGGCAGGGCCTGGGGCTGGTCGTTACGAGACTTGGCGCTTTTGTCGTCTTTGGTGTAACGCAGGCCGGTGGTCAATGACCAGCGGTCCCTCATTCTCCAGGTACCATGCACGAAAGCCGCATAGGTCTTGGTGCTCTGCTCGAACTCCGCGAGGAAGGCGCGGCCCGGCGAGTTGCCGAACAGTCCTGGCGCGAAGAACGGGAAATCCGTGATCTGCGACCCCCAGATGAACTCGTTGGAACGTTCCAGGTCTTCATCCGCGTAATAGCCGCCTACCATCCAGTCGACGCGATCGTCGAACAATTGCCCCTCCAGCCGGAGTTCCTGGGTCCACAGCTGGACTTTCGGCAGCTTCTGATTTGAGCGCAATACGTCGACGCCGGTGAAGTCGTTGTCCTTGGAGTTGCTGTCGTCGTAGTCGCGATACCCGGTTGCGGAGACCAGCGTGACTGGACCGAGGTCCCATTCGATCTCCGCGGCCGCACCCTTGTCGGTCGCGCTGTACTCCAGCTTGCCGTTGGCCGCTATGTTCAGGTCCTCGATGTCGGCGGGATTAATGACGGTGGAGCCGATGGCCGCGGCGGCCGGGCCGTTGATCGGACCGGTCTGCGGATCATTGATATAGCGCATGGGAAAGCAACACTGTTCGTTGTCCACTTTCGCGTAGTCGCCAATCAGGCGAATGCCGAGGGACTCAGTGGCCTGCCAGAGCACCTGCCCACGAACCGAGTAGCGATCACGGTCATTCGTCTTGTCGCCGTTAGCCTTGTTGTCCAGCCAGCCGTCGCCGTTCGCATAGGTCCATGTCACGCGGGTGGCCAGCGTGTCGGTGATGGGCGCGTTGAAAAAGCCGTTGACCCTGGCGACGTCGTATTCCTCGTAGCTGGCTTCCACCGCGCCGTTCAAGCTGTCGAATTCGGGTCGGTTCGTCAGGAAGTGCACCACGCCCGCGGTCGTGTTCTTGCCGAACAGGGTGCCCTGCGGTCCCTTCAGTACCTCTACCCGCTCGATGTCGTACAGATCTGTACTGGCCACCAGGCCGGAGCGGCTGCGGTAGATGCCGTCGACAAAGGTACCCACGCTCGGTTCGAAGCCGAGGTTGAACACCGAGGTGCCGAGGCCCCGGATCGCAAAGGACGTGCCCTGGCCCGGCGGATCGACGGCCCGAATCTCCAGGGATGGCACCGCTACGCGAAGGTTGAACACGTCGCGGATCACGTTCACCCGCAAGGCCTCTCCGGATACTGCGGAGATTGCGATGGGCACGTCCTGCAGCGACTGCTCACGCTTCTGGGCGGTGACAAGAATGTCCTCGAGCTCGGCGGCATGGCCGATGCCCGCCACCGAGAGCAACACGGCTGTCGCGCCGCCGATAAAGCCTGCTGCAGTCTTCATGCTGTTCGTCCCCCAACTGGACTGATCGATGACACGCCTGAAACACTATCTCAGGCCCCTGGGGCCGGCTTATGGCGAACCGATTAGTTTCTATGCAATCACGGAAACGCGTTGGCCGGGCGCAACAAATATGGGAGCATGCCGACGTGAGCGCGAACCCCGAGAGCTATTTTTCCACGGACTTCAGTGCTGCCCGTGAGCGTTTCTGCGCCGCCAGTCGCGCGGCCGGCGCCGAGGTAAGCAGCCTGCCGCACCCGCTGCCGGGACCCGCAGGTGAGAGGCTGGCGACGGACGTCGCCAGGCTGGGGTCCGCCAACGCGACGCGTCTGCTGGTGATGTTGTCCGGGGTCCATGGGCCGGAACTGCTGTGCGGGTCAGCGTGCCAGGTCGGGCTGCTCGAGTCCGGGACGCTGGCTGATTTGCCCGCGGACACCGCCGTGCTGCTCGTGCACGCGATCAACCCGTGGGGCACGGCCCACGGTCGGCGCGTGACCGAAGACAACGTCGACCTGTGCCGGAATTTCATGGATTTCGACCAGTCGCTGCCGGGCAACGACGGTTACGAGGAAATTCACCGCGCGTTTGCGCCGGGCGGGCCGGCCGGTAACGGGCGTGAAGCCATGCGGGTACTGCTTGACTTCCAAAGCGAGCGAGGTTTGCCAGCGTTGATGGCCGCACTGATGGCCGGGCAATACGTGCACGCCGATGGTTTCTCGTACGGCGGCCATGAAGCCACGTGGTCGAATCGCATGTTGACGAAGCTGCTCCGGGAACACGGCGCCGGCGCCGAACACGTCGTCGCGCTGGATTTTCACAGCGGCCTCGGGCCCTATGGTTACGGGACGGCGGTGGCAATGCACACCGGTGCTGCCCTTGAACGTATTCGACGGCATTTCGGTGGCTGGGTCGAGGCGCCGCGGCACGCGGCCGCCGAATCCCCGGGGGAGTTCTATGGGGTCGAAGGGCATTGCGCGGACGGTTTTGTTCGGGCCCTGCCGCAGGCCGAAGTGGAACTGGTGACCATCGAGTTCGGGACCTACCCGGTGCCGCGGAACCTGCAGGCGCTGATCGACGACCACTGGCTGCATATCGGTGGCGTTGGGGAGGATCCGCAACGGCTCGCGCGGGAGATGCTGCTCACGCACTACCCGGACGACCCTGAGTGGCGTTACGCGGTGTGGACCCGGGCCGGGCAGGCGCTGCGCCAGGCCCTGGCCTGCCTGCGCGAGTAACGACAACGCCCTTTCGGCTTATCGTGGCTCGCTGCGTATGACAGCGTCGAGGGACGCGAGGTACGTAGCCACGTCCCGGACATCCTGTTCTGTTTCCAGCACCGCCGCCGCCGCGCGCATCTGCTGCCCCGTTACATCGTCAGCCGCATACCCGCGGCGCCCGGCAAGATAGTTCTGCAGCTGTCGAACCAGGTACCAGTCATCGAGGCCGGCCAGCGCAGGCGCGCGCAGGTCTGCCTGGCCCTCGGCGTCTTCGCCATGGCAAGCGCTGCACGTGGTGTACAGCTGTTGCCCGCGTTTTGCATCACCGGCTAAACTGGCCTGCGCGCGTGGCCCGTCGAGATTGCTGACGTAATTGGCCACGGACTCGATACTCGCGTCATCGGCCAGCGCTTTGGCGAACAGGGCCATCTGCCGGCCGTAGATGTCATCCGGGTGGTCGCCACGCGAGCCGTTCTTGAACTTCCCTAACTGGTCAATGACGTACCAGCTGGCCGTTCCCGCAATGCGCGGCGCGTCCAGCGGCTGGCTGCCGCTGCCGTCTTCGCGGTGGCACGTTGCGCACGCGTAGTACAGGGTTTCACCGACATCTGCAGCAACAGCTGTTAGCGGTGCGCCGAGTAATAGCAATGTGAAAACCGTGATCCGCACCTGTTCAGCCATCGTCCGGTGCAGGGCCATTGCTGTTACCCATGTCCAGGATGATCCGCCAGTCACCGTCTGGCTGCCGCTCCCAGATCAGCAGGAACTTGCCGGTCTGGCGACCCGCTGGGAGGCCTTCCGTGCCGGGCTTCGGCACGAATTCCGAGGTGTAGTGGCCGCGGGTCCAGGCCCAGTCTCCGGAGCGGCGCACCTCGTCGATGCCTGCATCAATCTGCGCCACTTCGAAGTTGTCCCGAACCGCTTCACCGAAGCCGCGAATGGCTTCGCGACCGGTCAACGGTGGCAGACCGTTGTGCATGCCTACCGCGTCTTCGGCGAAGGCCTGCAGCCAACGGTCCACGTCGCGCGCGTTGTAGGGTTCGACGTAGCGGTCGGCGAACAGCTGCTCGAAGTCCACCGGTGGTTCTGCCGGGCCCGGACCGCAGGCGTAGCAGCAGATGGCCATCACGCCGATGGCGACAGTTCTGAAATGCTTCACGATGATGGGCTCAGCCCGCGCCGTGCGAGCCAGCGCCGAATGGTGGCATGCCGGCGGGCATCGATGGGGTAGTTGAACATGATCAGTGCGCCGAAGATGCCGATGACTCCAGGCACGAGCAGTGCGGTGACGTTCAGACCGGTCACCGGAGAGGCGGGATTGGTGGGATCGAAGCCCAGCAAACCCGCCAACGGCAGCGCGATACCGACGCCAATAGCCAGGGCCGCCTTCTGCGTGAACATGTACAGCGCCATGTACAGCGCCGCATCGTCGCCACCGCCTTTCATCATGCCGTATTCCACCGTATCGGCGATCAATGCGGGGGGCATGACCCAGATAAAGCTGGTCAACGTGCCGGTGAGGCAGAACACGATCAGCGCCTGCCAGAACGCACCCGTATCCACCAGCAGGAACAGCGGCAACAGTACGAAGAAGCCCAAGCCGCCCAGCACGAGTCCGCGGTGGCGGCCGATGCGGTTGGCCAGTTGCATTGCGAGCGGCAGGCACGCAATGGCGACGACGTACTGCAGGAACACAAACCAAAGGAACGCCGAGTTCGGGAGACCGAGAGTGAACTGCACGACGAACAGCACCAGCGCGTTGAACACTGCACCGCCGAGCCAGAAACTGAAGATGCCCGCCAGCAACCGCAGCAGCGGCTTGTTCCAGCGCAGTATCGACAGGGCAGACAGCAGGCTGGTCTTGCCTGTGTCGACAAAGCTGCCCTGGGGCGTGACGGCACACGCGCCGGCCACGGTGACCGGCAGAAGTATGACAATCGCCGTGACGAAGACGGTGAGAATCTGGCGCAGGCTGGGATCGCCCGTGGCAAAGAAGAACAGCGGCAGGGCTGCGCCCAGGGCGACGCCACCCATCAGGAAGCCCTCGCGGTAGCCGCCGATACGGGTGCGTTCGCGATACTCGCGGGACAGCTCGGCGCCCCAGGACAGGTAAGGGATCTGAACCACGGTCAGGCTCACGTAGAACAAGAAGGCCATCAGCCCGAGGTAGACGATTCCCGCGCCGGCCGGTGGCAGGCAAAAAGCCACCGTGGCCGCCATCAGCAAAGGCGTGCCGACGACGATCCACGGTTTGCGCCGGCCCCAGCGACCGCGCGTGCGATCCGACCAGTGGCCGATCAGCGGATCAATCACTGCGTCCCAGGCCCGGGCCAGGAAGAAGACCAGGCCGACGGTGGCGAGATCCAGCCCCAGTTCCTGCGCGTACATCGGCGGCAGGTAAACGATCAGCTGCATCATCAGGATCGCCACCGGCGCACTGGGCCCGGCGTAGGCCAACAGCGCGCTGCGGCTCGTGGGTGAACGGCTCATGATGGCAGCTCGCCGGCTGCAACCGGCGCTGCGCCGGCCACGGTCACGCGGTGCATCACCCGCCGCTGCGGATAATAGTCCGCCACCGCGTAGTGCTGGGTGCAGCGGTTGTCCCAGATGGCCAGGGAACCTTCGCGCCAGCTGAAGCGAACCTGGAATTCCGGGATCTCGGCGAGCCCGCCCAGCATGTGCAACAGGGCGGTGGACTCGTGGGCCGGCACATCCAGTATCCGCTGCGCGTAGACCCGGTTAACGAACAGATACTCCTGGTCAGTTTCCGGTATTCGGCAGACCACCGGTTGTACGGCCTCAGTATCCTGCGTCGGCG
>CAZTIB010000194.1:0-31067 GCA_964613615.1 uncultured Chromatiaceae bacterium | reverse complement strand
ATGTGCCACGGCGATGGCGCGGTATCCGGCCGGCTGATGCCCGACTTGCGCCGGTCAGTCCGTGCAGTCCACGATCGCTGGGACGCCATCGTGATGAATGGTGAACGCAGAGCCCTGGGCATGCCAGGCTTCGCGACAGCGCTGACGCCGGAAGACAGCCATGCGGTGCACGCCTATGTCGTCAGCCGGGCGCGGGTACTGGAGGATCGATATAGCGACGACGCGTCTTCACCAGATGCACAGGCTGCCGGCTCTGACTGACTCGCAACTCACTGTGAACGGCTGCTGACGGCAACAGGCAGCTGTTCGCCAGACAAGAACAACCCGGCGCAAGGCCGGGTTGTTCTTCGCTCAATATGTTTCTGATCAGACCGCCTTCCGCCTGATCCAGCCGAGCAGACCCAGCGCCGCGCCAAACATCCAGATCGACGCGGGTAACGGGATCGGCGAAGGATGAACCGCGAACTGCACGTCCGCACAACCGATACCCTCTGGGCAACCGCCGTTGTAACTGGAGACCCATTCAGCCACCTGCCCGGCTTCGACGGGCACACCGTCATTGGTATGCACGCGCAGGACAACGTGAATTTCGGCTACGCCGGAATCCAGCAACCCGTCGGGATTGCCGAGGAGGATCTCGCTGGGTGGCTCGTTTTCACCCAGCTCCGCGGAAAAGGTGACGAAGCCATCCATGTCGGACAGGAACCCCGCGCCCCACAGGACCGAGACATCCACGGCGGGATCTGAAAAATCCGAATCCGCGCCACACATGAACGCGGCAGCACACGCGCCGGGATTGTTGAAAACAACCCACCACAGCGTATACGCGCCCATCGATTCGAGCCCTGACGTGCTGATGAGCACGTCAACGCCGTCCTCTTCGCGAGTTAAAGTTGACACCCCTTTGACCGGCACAAATTCCGGCAGGGCCTCAAACAGGTACATGTCACTGACGTCGACGCTGATTAAATCAGCGTTGGCAGCGGGCAAATACAACAGAAGGGATGCGGCTATGGCAAACGCAGGAATAAGCGCGCGTGTGCGAGAGCGCGCATGCGTGGTAGTTTTCATCACAATCTCCGACGTCTTGTTATTTCAAGCACAGCTTCCGCTGTCGGGCAGAGGCTGGTTGCGTCATCGGGAGTTGTTAACTTAGCTTTTTACGCTCAAATCTGGCGCTTGTCATGCCGCATTGCGGCGTGCGAGTGCTTCCGACCCAAAGCGGATGGGCGCGGCTAACGACGCTATCGTTGCTTCGCCATTGATCTCCGCCCGAATTCCGCTGGACTGCGTTATTGCCCGGGATGGATCTGATCGGACGACTTGGGGTAAAAGGAAACGACAAAGTACGCACCTCGGATTCCTTTTCAAGGAAGCGCAGGGAACGGTGAGAACATGCTTTTTCCGGATAGCCATCGGCGTCGTCCTGTTGCCAGGCTGCGCTTTGGTCAGCTTGCCGAATGCGGTGGCTCAATCCGAGACCGTGATCGAGCTGCCGCAGCCCCGGTCGGAAGGGGCAGTGACGGTAGAGCAAGCCCTGCGGTCAAGGCGCTCGAACAGGACCTTCAGCCCGGACCCGTTGAGCCTGGCTGAAGTGTCGCAGTTGCTGTGGGCAGCCCAGGGCATCAAGGCCGGCGTTTTTCGCACCGCGCCTTCCGCCGGGGCACTTTACCCGCTGGAAGTGTATGTAGTAGTCGGGAACGTGGAGGGATTGGCTGCCGGCGTCTACCGCTATGAGCCGGCGACCCATGGTTTGCGGGAAGTCGTCCAGGGTGATGTGCGCAGATCGCTCTCCAGGGCGGCCTTAGGGCAGAAGTGGGCAGGCGGGGGCGCGATCGCGTTGGTGATTGCCGCCGTGTACGAAAGAACCACGCAGAAATACGGCGAGCGAGGGATTCGTTACGTGCACATGGAGGCGGGCCATGCCGCGCAAAATGTGTACTTGCAGGCGCAAGCGCTGGGCCTGGGTACGGTGCTCGTGGGAGCCTTCAGGGACAAAAAGGTCAAGACGGTGCTGCAGCTGCCAGACGAGCACCAGCCCCTGAGCATCATGCCGGTTGGCAAACCGCCGGGTTAGGAGCGCGCGGGATTGCCACGGTTCCATCAGTCCAGATCCTGGCGTCGCTGCATCGCCCGTGGCTTGGTTGGCGTGCTGGTCGTTCTGCCACTGGCTGTGCCTGGCGCCACGCCTGAGCCATCTCTCGACGAAGGGTTGGCGCCGCTCTTCAGCCATTGGGACCGGCCTGGTTCGCCTGGCGCCGCAGTGGCGGTAGCCCGGGGTAGCCAGATGCTGTACGCGGGGGGCTTCGGTCTCGCAAGTCTGGAATTCCGGTTACCCAATTCCGATCGCACGGCCTTCAATGCCGGCTCGATCGCCAAGCAGTTCACGGCAACCGCCGTCCTGATGCTGCAGGCAGAAGGCGTGCTGTCGCTCGATGACAGAATTCGGCAGTACGTGCCCGAGCTGCCGGGCATTGCTGACCGCATCACCCTGCGCCAGCTGCTGAATCACACCAGCGGGTTGCGCGACATCTGGGCCCTGACTGACCTGGCGGGCTGGATGCCTGCCGACGTGCGTACCCAGCAGCAGGCATTGCGCCTGTTGAGCCGACAGCGGGCACTGAACTTCGAGCCAGGTAGTAGCTTTGGTTACTCAAACAGCGGCTACATCCTGCTCGCGGAGGTGGTAGCGCGTACCAGCAGGCAGGACTTTCCAGATTGGATGAAAGAGCACGTCTTCGCGCCCTTAGGCATGACAGAGAGCTATTTCTATCAGGATCACAGCCGTGTGTTGCCGAACACCGCGAGTTCCTACCACTCACTCGGTCGCACAAAGGGCTTTGCGAAGGATGTACTCAATAGCGGTGTCGTGGGCGGTGGAAATCTCGTCACCACTGTCGCTGACCTGGCCCGTTGGGCGGACTATCTGATCACGGCGGAAATTGGCGGCAAGCCTTTGCTGGCACGTCTGCGTCAGCAGCCGACATTGCCCGGCGGACTCCAGACCGGCTATGGGATGGGGCTCTTTGGCGGCGCCTATCGGGGGTTACCGGTCGTCCACCATGGTGGGGCCAGCGCCGGCTACCGGAGTCACTTGCTGGTCTTTGTCGAAGAGCCTCTGTCGATAATCATCCTCGGCAATGTGAATACCGTGCGGGCCAATCGGCTGGCGCGCGAGGTTGCCGATCTGGTGCTGGAAGAACAGTTCACTGTCTCGCGTCTGGATGCGTTTCCAGAGCCTGTAACGCCAGTGCTCCCGCCGCAGGCTTACACCGGTTTGTATGCGCTGGGCGCCAAGCTGCTTCTGGATGTCAGGGAGTCAAACGGCCAACTGTACTTTTTGTTCGGCGGTACGAGTCCGCGCGAAATGCGCCCCAGCGGACCGCATACCTTCGACACGCCGGAGGAGGGTGTACGCCTCACTTTCACCGTCGACGAAGATCGCACGGTCAACAAGATCATGTTGCAGGTTCCTGGTCGGGAACTGCAAGGTCGACGGCTCGAGCCAATGGCACTTACTGCGGCGCAGGCTCGCGCCTATGAAGGGAAGTATTTTAGTGAAGACCTCGAGACGTACTACACGATCATCCGTGCCGACGACGGGCTGATCGCTCAACGGCTCCGGGGTGACGACATTGTACTCAAACCCATTGATGCAGATCGGTTTATCGAATCAGCGGGGGGTGACCTGACTGTGCGCTTTTCGCGCAAACGTTCTGGCCGGGTCAACGGTTTTGAAATATCGGTAGAGCGAGCCCGCGATATCAAATTCACCAGGCAATAGGGCCTCGCGCATTCAGGACATCGTCCCGGGATTCCCGGGACAGTTCACGTGATCTTGTCTGAACGCTGGCTCGCCATCCGGTACCATGCGGGTGAAGCCGGACCCGGGGCGATAACGTCATTGCGCGCTTAGGCAAATCTAATTATTCATGGTCCCACGGTGATGTGGTGCTTGAAGAAACCCCGGAGAACTCTTTGTTTCAACCCTGCCAGCGCTTTTGCCGCCCCTTGAGCCGCCTGGCTGCAGTCGCTTTCGCAACGTGCCTGGCAACAGCGACAGTCGCCGGTGCAGAGCCGCCGTTGTTCCAGTCGCACGAGACCCTGGCGCTGACCCTGGAGGCAGCATTCTCGAGCCTGCACGAAGACCGCGAAGAGTCAATGAGTCCCTACCGGCCGGCAGTCCTCGGCTACCTCAGCGACAACGGCGAGACGCGCTCTCTGGCCCTGCAGGTCAAGACACGCGGGATTTCCCGGCTAAGCAAGGGAAAGATAAGCTGCAGCTTTCAACTCTTGATGCTCAACTTTCGCGGTAGCGACACTGCAGGCACGCCATTTGCCGGTCAGGATGATGTGCCGCTCGTGACCCATTGCCGGGACAGGAATAATTACGAGCAGTACGTGATACGGGAATACCTAGCCTACAGGTTTTATAACCTGGTCACAGACAAGAGCCTGCGCGTCCGGCCGGCCCGAGTTCGTTATCTTGAAAACGGCGGCGAATCGTTCACTACAAGATATGCGTTTTTCGTTGAGCACTTCGATTCGATGGCACAACGCCTTGGCGCCGAAATCTTTGACGGCGATTCACGTAGCATCAAGTTCGAGAAGAATTTCGATCTTGGCGTTTTTTATATTTTCCAGTTTCTGATTGGTAATACGGATTTTTCCAGAAGGGAGCCACACAACGTCTTGCTGCTAAGTCAGCCAGATAGCCAGATCATTGCAGTGCCTTTCGATCTCGACTCATCCGGCGTGGTGAACGCGCGTTACGCGGTACCGGACCCGCGCCTTGAATTGCCCGGCGTGAGGATGCGGCGATACCGGGGCTTTTGTGAGCCAATGGACGTCCTGCAACAGGTCGTCGATTACTACCTCGAGCGCAAAGTTCAATTCTACGCGCTATACCAGGAACAGGAGGGACTGACGAATTACTCGCGAAAAAAGGGTCTGAACTATCTCGACAGCTTTTTCAGGATGCTGAAAAATCCCCGCAAGATGCAAAAAGTGATCAGGTATAGTTGTTGGCGAGGCCCAGATGGAGATTGAACTCGAGGCGACGTGAGAGAACGCACCGCTCAAGGTGCGGCATTCTTGACGAGTTCGTCCCGCCTGCGGAGCAGCGCCTTGATCCGCTTGTTGTCCAATGTGCCATTCATGGTCACCTTGAGTGCGTCGCTGTCCAGGGCCGTCAATTGCTCAACCCATTGGTCGCTGAGCAATAGCTCGACGTTGGCAAGATGGGCAGGGCGGCCACGCTTTGTTCCGAACGACCGATCGTGGCCGACGAGAATCAGTTGCCAGTTGTTCACGTCGTACAGCATCGCATCCATCGTTCTACCCTCGTTGAATACCAGGGCATCGAAGACATACATCGCCTGGAACTGGTCACTGAGCGGACACCAGGCTGAGGCGCCGCGCCGCTCAGTGCTGCGAACCGTTTCGGTGATCGTGTTGCGCGGGGCAAATCGCAGGGCACCGGTCTTGCCATCGACTTCCCGGACGACTGCGACCGGAACCATGTCCAGGCCAAGCACTCGGTCGAGACGATAGGCCGCGACGTCAGGATAGAAGCCGCGACCGGAGCGTTGCGACGGGGTAAACACCGCCTGTGCGCGGATGTCACCCTGCTGCAGGGTCAACAGTGTTTCCCGCTCGCCGTCGACGCGCTCGACGATTGTGGCGCCCAGGAGAAACGCTTCGAGCGCCTCGGCAGTCAGGTTCTCTGGTCGCCTGCCGACCCGTCGCAGCTGACGTGCTGGCTGGGCCGGTCCGGTCTCACCCTCGTAGAGAACTTCGACTGTGTCGCCCGCTAGCACCAGGGCGGAACCGCGGCCCCCGTAGTACGCATTCAACATCCCGGTATCGATGCGCAGCACGCGACCCTCCATGCGCGAGAGGACTCGTGCCCGCGCCGTAGGCGTGTGGCCGATGGCCACCCTGTTGGCAGGCATGGCAGCGAGCGCCGCCTCGAGACGCTGGTATTCCACCAGGGGGCTGCATCCCACCGTGCCGCGGTACCAGAGAGGGCTCTCCACATCGAAAACGAGGGCTGCGTTCAGCTCGGTTAAACGTTCGGCCGCCGCCTCCAGGCCCTCGGGCCAGGCAGCCTCACCGGCCGTGACTCGCTGCGCGTAGTCATTAATCGCTTCGGGATGATCGTAGAAATTTGCGCTGGGCTGCACGACTCCCTGTGTTTGGAGCCGGTCGATCAGTTGCGCATACTCCCGAACCTGGGCCCTGAGTTCACCGTTAATCCCGTCACCGCCGAGCCTGCCTGCTGCTGGGGAAAGCCCGCCGTGCACGAATGCCGTCTCGTTGATGACCACCAGTAGAGGCCGTTCCAGTAGCCATGCGCCGTAGACGCCATCCGGTGCAAAAGCGGCGCGGTGGGCAAGAAAACCGGGTGGGTAGAGACTGTCAAACTGGTTTCGAGCCACCGCCGGGTCGGCAATCTCCGGGTGCTCGGTTACGAAACGATCGAAGAGCTGCTCGCGTTCGTCCTCAGGGTCGTCGGCAGCGAAGGCCATGAATTCCTCTTGCGAGACGTAGCGGAGATCGCCGGTCAGATTCATGACCTCGTGATTGCCGAGCGTCAGGTGAACCATGCCTCCGGCGGCCGCGGCCAGGGGCTCGAGGCGCATCAACAGGTCCAGCACCCGCCGTGAGTCCGGACCGCGGTCGAGCACATCGCCAACGACTACCAGGTGGGTGGCGCCGCCTGTCCACTCGAGATCGTCATCGACAACCCTGGCCTGGCGCAGCATCGTCACAAACGCGTCGTAGTCGCCATGGATGTCGCCGACGGCGACCACGGCATCCACGTCCGACCAGCGCCACTGCAGGGGCCCCGCTGACCACGCGGCGACCGCGTAGAACGCGCCAAGCAGAACCAGGACCGACCCGGCGAGACACCGGACCCGTTCGAATGCCCGCAGCGCGGAAGACCTGTCCCTGTCCATGTTTAGACCCGTCGCGAAGTTTCCGAATAGCTAATGGTTATTCCGATGGTGGTCGGTCGGGCTGGCTCCAGGTCACCAGGTATTCGACTGCCGCCGCAACTGCTTCGTCGGACAATTCTGTATGGCCGCCCTTCGCAGGCATCTGTAGATACCCGGCTTTCGCATGCGCCGCCAGCACTGACTCCCACAACGGCGAACGGGCTGACCACGCCTCAGGGTCACCGAGCTCGGGTGCCCCATCTCTGCCCTCATCGTGACACGCTGCGCAGGCCGCGACGTACGTATCCCGACCCAGCGAGAGCCGCTCATTGACGGCCAACGCGGAATCGTCCATGCCCGCAGCAACTTCGCCTTGCGGTAACACCTTCGGTTCTTCGGTTGGCGCGCAGCCAACCACACACAATATGCTAAATATAATCGTAGTGGAGCGATTCATGATGGTGTCTTGCAAACCGCTGGGCTCACGCCCGAAGAACAATTCTAACCTATGCAAATTCCGGGCAGTTCCGGCGACAATTCACATGACTCACAACAGATACGTGGACGGTCCCCGGAATCAGGGCACGAACATCGCCCACGAACCGTAGGCCAGGATGTATAGCGTGACTGCCTCGCTGAGCATCGACGGGATCTGCTTGTGCATGATGTGCAGTGGCACTGTGGCGATGAACGAGAGGCCGAATGCCGCCGCCCACAAAGCCCAGGTCGTCAGGCTGCTACATCCCGAATCGCGGCTGTCGGCCAGGCGCTTGTTTTTGGGACCGAAAACTATTGGTCAAGGGCGCATACCGGCCTAAAACAGCGGCAGGACAGAATGGAATCAGCAATTTGGCTTGGTCCGACCCCGCGCACCCCCACTTACAATGCGAACGGCAACCCGCCGAAGCGGGCTCCCGATGCTGGCTTCGTGAACGCCAGTCCATTTGTTGCGCGCGTTTCAGTCGACCTTAAAAGACAACTCTCGCTGTCGCGCGATGCGTGATCGCGCTAATTGCTTTGGCAGCCGCTCCTGTATCAGCGAAATTCCTGTTTCCTGACAGTGTGTATTTGTACACGTGTCAATTCGGCTTTGTCCGAATTGTCCTTTTTTGCTTGGTCGATATGCTTTGTATGTGGATTTGAACGTGTCGCAGGCGAAAGAGAGGGAGCAAATGCCTATGAACTACAAACTTTGCGCGTTGACCAGGGTGAACCGATGACGCCGGTTGTTTTGCCTCTCGTTTTGAGCCTGGCATCTATTGGGATCGTTGAATCAAGGGTCGCGCCGGCAGTTGACCTGCCGTCCTCCAGGATTGACATGCGGTATCTATCCACTCAGGAGTTCTTCGACGCCGCAAGCTTCGGCTCTGCAGAAGGCAGGCTGATGTCAGGCTCTTCGTATCCCGAGGCATATCGTTGGACGGGCAGCGATGGAATTACCGAGCCGGGCGAATTAGCCGGGCCAATGAGCCAGGCTCGCCTGGTTGCAGGTGGTGGCAACGTTTTGCTGAGTCTGGACAGCCCGGACGACTACTCGGATAGCGAATTCCGGTGGACACGCCGCGTCGGCGGCGGGGTCGGGGTTGGCTTCCTCTGGCGCTACCGCTAGCGTCGTCAACGGCGGCTAGAAGACTGCGCTCCGGCCCCCCTGGCGCGAACGATTCGGCGCGCCTGAATGACTCCGCGCATGATCGCGCAAATGACCATCCATGACGGGCCGCCAATGGCCGGAAGCGGGCGGATAAGGGAGGAAAAAGGGGGCGCCCACGCCTAGCTCGAATCGAGACTTTAATTGTCGTGGGCGCCCCAGCAGAAAATGCAGTTTAGTAAGACGCGTGCATCAGTGCCATGAAGCCGATCACACTAGACTGCTGAACTTAATGCGCGATCAGGGTTAAGCAATCAGGGTCGGACCACGGCAAGCCATCGGATCCAGATCAGCGCGAGGCCGAATGCGGCAACGCAGCAGATGGCTTGCTGCCACCCATTGTCGATGTTCCGGTGATCTGTTGAAGTGCTGCACGGAGGCAGGGTCCGCGCTGCAACATCAGGCCGTTTCGTTGACATTTCCGCTCCGAATCTGCTAAACATGCGCCAGTGACGCAATAGATCCCTCGCGGGGTCGTTGCGTTTTTTATTGCTTGCCAGAAATCGGTGAAGCAGGGGGAAGGAAGATTTGGAGTGGTGCGTCTTTATTTGGTGAGGCTAAGTAAAAATGAATAAGAGGCAACCCGTTACCTTTAGAACGATCGCGCTGGCCCTGAGTGGCTTGCTGTTTGGCCCGGTATTTTTCTCGGCCGCCTACGGTTTTCCAGGTGGCTACGTCAGCGATGGCGAGAGTTGTTTGCCGTGCCATAGCGGTGGCACAGTGCCGCAAATATCCATTACCGGCCCCGCCGAGGTGCCAGTCGACAGTACCCACACTCTAACGCTGGTGATTACAGGCGGACCTGCGGTCGAGGGTGGTTTGAATGTATTCGCTGACAACGGCGCCCTGGCTGCGGACGATCCGTTGACGGGGATCGACAGCGGTCAAATTGTTAATACAAGTCCCAAGGCGTTTTCAGGAGACTCGGTTAGCTGGGATTTCATCTGGACGGCGCCCAGCACGCTCGGCTCCGTCGACCTTCTGGCCGCGGGAATCAGCGGCGATGGTGCCGGGGGTGGCGGAGGTGACTATCAGGGCTCGACCGTTTTCAGTATCCAGGTCGTGCCGATACCCGCAGCAGCGGTCCTGTTTGCATCCGGGCTTGCCTTGCTGGGCTGGGCGCGCCGACTTTAGGCACACCTGAAGCTGACGCGCAGCGAGTCTGTGGCCGAATTCTCCGCCGCTGCTGGACGCCGGTGGTACGGATAGGCAGTGCAGTCTGAAGACTCCGGTCGGCTAGTCGGCGTCGTCTTCCTCAGCGTCGTCCAGCTCGTCGGAAAAGTTGTACGCGCGCTGCACTGGCGCCATTGGCTCGTCGTTAATCCATAACCTGACCACGTCGGGCCGTGCGTAGTGGCCGTTCGGGTCGTATGCAATCTTCGCCATGTCGATCATTGCGAGGTCGATGTCGGCGTAAACGATGCCTTCTTTGTGCTCACCGAGGGGCGTAGCAAGCTCGCGGCCGTCCGGGCCGTAGATCATCGTGTAGCCGCCGCCGGTCTGGAACGGCGCGGCCGCTTCGGCGCTGCCGGCAATGGCCGTTAACAGGGCATCGTCCGTAACGGCGCAGGGCGCCAGCACGAAACACTGGCCTTCCACCGCGTAGATCTTGCTCGCCGCATTGTTCACTTCGTGGCCGAAGGCGTAGACCGCGTCCTGATCCAGCCCGAAGCTAGGCCACGCGGCAAAGTGAATCTGTTCGCGCTGGGCGTACAGCGCAAACTTGTTCAGCGGTCCCAGGTGTTCCCAGCAGCAAAGCGCGCCGATGCGCCCGATGTCAGTGGCGGCGACTACGAGGTCGGAGCCATCGCCTTCGCCGAAGACCATGCGTTCCGCCATCGTGGGCTTCAGCTTCCGGCGGACAAAGACGAATTGGCCCTGGTCATCGATCAGCGCCTGGGCCAGGTACAGGCTGTCATCGCCGAGCTCGCTGAAACCCAGGGCCACGTGAATGCCCTGTTCCTGCGCGGCGTCCTGTATCGCGCGCATTTCATCGCTGTCTACGGCCAGGGAATTCTTCTTATACGCTGCAAAGTGCGGCATGGCCTGGAACGGCGCGTTGACGAACACCCAGAACGGAAAACCCGGAATCCAGGCTTCACTGAAGGCCACCAGCGCCGCACCGTTGTCGGCGGCCTCGCCGATCAGTGCAATGGTTTTCTCCACGGAACCCGCCAGGTCCATGAAGACCGGCACCGCTTGCACGGCCGCGACCTTGAATTGTGTTCTGGCCATTGGTTTCTCTCCCGGGCGTTCGACGCGCTGCACGCATGTTAGCAAACCGGGCGTGGGGCGATTGTCGGGTATGACGCCGGTGGCCCGCTTGCGAGGCAGTGCCGGTTCCGCTAGCGTCCGGGACTACGAAATACATCCGCTCTGCGTTCAAGATTTCTCGCCCGCGACGCCATGAAACTCCGGCCACCCGATTTCGAACCGCCGTATCCCGCCTTCACGTGCAAGCTGTTCAACTTGCAGCCCGACATGACCCTCGCCCAGCTTGCGCTGCAGTACCCGGCCGACGCAAAACCTGCCGAGGTGGCGAGCCTGCAATCCGCCATAGAACAGTGCCTGTCGGGCGACAGCGCACCGTGGCGCTGGGAGCGTTGCAGTCATGTCGATACCCAGGGCTATCGCAACGACATCGTGGTGGGCTACTGGCGCCGGCAGGCAGATTTCGAGGCCTGGCGGGTGCGGGCGGATGTAGTGTCGTGGGCCGACGAACTCCAGTCGGTGGGTCTCTGGATCGAGGCGCTTACCTGTCCGATCCCGCAACTGGAAACCTCCTACAGCAATGCCGATCCCAGCTGGGGCCTGGCCGATCAGTGCCCGGTGCACCTGGACGAGTATCACGGCTACTTTGGTTCCATGCGTGACCGGATCCCGGCCGCAGAGGATCAAGGGCTGCCCGGCGCATTGCGTGGCCTGCCGGCTGTCGACCTGGCGCAGGACACCTTCGGTCGCCGACTGGCGGTGGACCTGCCGGACAATGCCTGTTTCATTCGCACGGTGCAGGGCTGGGAAGAGTGTGACGAAGAACAGCAGGCAGATTTTCTCGCCAGCATGATGCCGGTCTACCGGGCAGGGGTGGAATACCTGCGCGACAACGCGCGCGAGGCCAATTGTGTGGGAGCGCGGCTGGTGGAAATGCTCGATCCGGACGCGCAGATTCAGACGCAGACCCTGGCGTGGTTCCTGGGTCTGGAAGACCTGGAACGGTGGGCCCACGAGCATCCCACGCATCACGCTATTCTGAACGGCATGAGCGGCTTCGCGGAACGCTACCAGCTCGACATCCAGATCGTGCTTGGCCACGAGGTCTACGTGGTCCCGGCCGGCTGCAGCTACATCGAGTATTCCAACTGTCATCCGCAAACCGGTTTCCTGCGCTTCTTCCCGGGCCGGCCCCTGTAGGCTCGTGGGTGATGGACCAATACCGCGTCAAGGGGGTTCATGTGCAGCACGCCGGGCCGCCGGCGCAGGCGTCAAAGCCGCCGTTGATTTTCGTGCACGGGGGCCTGCACGGCAGCTGGAACTGGCACCGCTACCTGCCGGTGTTGAGCGCCGCGGGCTGGGAGTGCCACGCGCTGGACTGGTTCGGGCATCACGAGTCGGATGACTTGCCGACCGAAGTCTTCATCAAGCGCGGCATCGCCGACGTGGCCGAGGAGATCGGCATCGTGGCGGAACGCGCCGGGCGCGTGCCGGCGCTGGTGGGGCACAGCATGGGTGGCCTGGCCTGCCTGAAGTATGCCGAAGGGAATCCCGTGGCCGCGCTGGCTTTGCTGGCCCCGGTGCTCCCCGAGGAAATCGGCAATCCGGAAGTGCCCTTCGACGTGGATCCGGCCAGCCCCTGGGGGCCGCCGCCTTTCGAGTTGGCGCAGCAGATGTTTTTCGGCGGCGTAGCGGAAGCGGACGCTCGTGGTTATTACGAACTGCTGTGTGCCGAATCACCGCGCTGCGTCGCCGAAGCCACAGGTAAAGCTGCGGTAGCGGTGAACCTGGATGCCATCAGCGCGCCGGCATTGGTGCTGGTGGGTGGTGAGGACAGCCTGGTGCCGGCAGATCGCGCACAGGCGCTGGCCGGGCGACTGGACGCCGATTTCCAGCGCTTTCCAGGCCGCAGTCACAGCCTGCTGGTCGATCAGGATGCCGAAGCCACCGCGAGCCTGATCGAAGCGTGGCTGTCTGCACGGCTGGAGGATGCGCGGACTTAGCCGGAGCTGACTTTGCGTGAGGCCGGTGCGTCGGCTGCCTGATCCGGGCGTTTCTGCGCGTCTTCCTCTTTATCCATATACGCTGGACGCTTGTAGATATCGCGTTCCACCATCCGGTCCACAGCTGCGTGCACGATGCGATCGTTGTCGGCGTGTTTCAGCGGCGGTTGCTCCAGGCAGCGATTCTTCTCATAGATGGGCCGGTCGTAGATCAGCCGGTACTGCTCGGTGCGCAGGTCTTTCAGCCAGTTGCCCCACAATGACCGGGCGCGATACTGGCGCAATGCCTCGATGTCGATAATGCCGCCGGCGTAAGACGCACCGCCGCCGGCCTCGTGGTTCGAGACGATCTGGCCCTGGTAGTCCACGAGCATCGAGTTGCCGCCGAAGGTGTCCAGCGGGAATTGGGAATCGGGCATGGGCAGATAGGCCGCCGGGTTCGGCGCAATCACGTACATGGTGTTGTCCAGCGCGCGGGAGCGGTTCTGCACTTCCCACAGCCCGTTGGCCACGTAGGGTTCCGGGTAGCTCGGCCGGTACACGATTTCTGCGCCGTTCATCGCCAGGCCCCGGGCGGTTTCCGGGTAGCTGCCTTCCATACAGATGATGCAGCCGATGCGGCCTATCTCGGTGTCCGTCACCGGGAAGAAAGCATCCAGTCCGTCGCCATAGAGTTCCACCCACTTGTCCCAGACATCGTGCGGCACCGTGGAATGTTCGCGCGCGAACACCTGCAGCTTGTAGTGGGTGTGAATCACCTCGCCGCGTGGGTCGACCACGAAGGCGCAGTTGAAAAAGCGGTCAGGGAATTCAGGGTGCCTGGCCTTCGCCTGCGCAATGATGAAAGTGTTCAGATCTTTGGCCAGGTCACCGAGGTACTGCGTTTCCGGTCCGGGGATATCGATGGCCATGCGGTGCACGTAGTCCACGTGGTCCCAGTCGAAGATCTCGTCGGTGAAGCCCTGCAGCGCGCCCTCGGGTATTGCGATCAGCCGCACGGGCAGGTCGATGGCCGTAAGCCAGATGGCTGCGCGGGCCAGTTCGGTAATGTGATCGAGATTCCGCGTGATTTCAGAGCGCTGATGTGCGCCCCGCATTACCGGCTGGAGGGCGAGGGCCATGTACTGCTCAATCATTGGGTGCACCTCGTGTTATTGGACCTGGCGGTTGGGCCTGAACTCAGAAGTCGGTGACCTTCAGCTCGACGTCGACTTCGTTGCGAAACGCCGCGTGCAGGTAGCAGGTCTGCTCACCCATGTGCACCAGCTGCAGGTTGTCGGCGACCGGGTTACCGCTGTCCAGGCAAACGAAGGTATCCACCGGCAGCGCAGCAGGGTCGTAGGGGTTGCCGTGGCGAAACACCGTGTCCTGCACGATGCGGTAGCCGCTCAGGTCCTGCTGCTTGATCTGCGCATAGCGGCCTAGCTGCGTCATGAAGCAGAAGGCGACGCCGGCTGACAAATACGCGAGCCCTGACGGTGCGCGTTCCTGCCCACCGACATCGGCCGCGTCGTCGCTGAGGAACACGAAACGGCTGCCGGCGGGCTGAATGCATTGCACAGCCAGTTCCTTCAGTCCGTCCGACCGCAGCCGGGCATCGGTGTGTACGTGCACGACGCGCTTCTGGTCGGACTTCAGACCGACCGCGTCTTCGGTCGGTGGTGTTGGTGCCGAGTCATCCTTGCGAATGATGTCTTCTGCATGGCCCTCCGCAGCTGCCGGTTGCAAAGCTTCCAGGGCTGCGGCCGGATCTGCCAGCGTGTCCATGGTCGGTGCATCTTCTCCTGACCAGCGCACGGGCCGGTTATTGAGCTTGATGCTGAAACGGCTCACCAGCTCGTCGCGGAGCGTGACGGCGCCGGCGCTGCGATCTTCCAGCGCGATTACGGCGATATCTTCGAGTTCCTCCACATCGGCGTCGCCGGCCACGGTGATAGCCAGTCGAACGGGGTCGACACCGGCAGCCATTGTGCCCTTGAGCGCCGAACCTTCCATCGTGAAGAAATTGTCCACACTCATTTCGAGGTGATCGATACGGATATCCCGATCGGCAGCTTCTGCGAGGTAGTCAGACATCAGCTGGGCCGCCAGGCCGGCGGTGAAGAAGGCCAGCGGGAAGGGCGCGAGGTCGGTGCCGTTCAGCCATGGACCTTCATCGCACAACAGCCGCCAGACCGCGCCCGTGGGCCCGTACTCGACGACCGCCTCCTTTTGCATCCCGGCCAGTGCCCGCGTTCGCGTGCGTACTCGCACCAGCGAGTCCATGCCGGTCAGGCGCGCGTCTTCGAGTACGCCAGGATCGGCACGGAACGCGATATTGCTCGCGCTGGAGCCCGGTTGTGATTTATTCGCCGACATGACCTGTAATGCGGATGCCCGCGCCGTTGATTTTATACTTCTTGTTCAGGAATATCAGGATCGAAGTGAGGCCCTCAGCCACGGCCGAGTTGTCGATGGCACCCGCATGCCAGGCCTTCAGCCCGATGGCTTCGGCGAGATCGACTACGACCTGGCGGGCGTCTGGATCATTACCGCAGACCAGCACGTCGCATTCTTCTTCGTCCATTTCACCCGAGCGCAGGTGCGCAGCGGCAACATTCTGGAATGCCGACACAACTCGCACTTCGTCGCCGAGGAATTCCTGGGTTTGTTTTGCCGCGGAGCCACCCTCCGGCAACTGCACCCGCATCACCTTCGGTGGCATCAGGGGCACGGTCGAATCGACAAAGATCTTGCCCTGTACCTGGTTGCGCACGGACTCGAGCGTTGGCCGCTGGCTCGCGAAGGGAACGGTCATGATCACCACGTTGGCCCAGGCGGCCGCATCGGGATTTGCCCCGCCGCGCACGTCGACGTCGGGGGCCGCCTCGAGCACCTCGGCGGCTGCCGCTGCGCCTTTCTCAGCCTTGCGCGAGCCGATGTTGACCGGATAGCCGGCCTTGGCGAGCTGTAGCGCCAGGCCCCAGCCCAGGTCACCGGTGCCGCCAAGCACGGCAATCTTGTGTTTTCCGTCACTCATATTCTGGTCCTTTAAGCTGCCGCTTTTGCGTCGTCGGCCAGGCGGACGAACTCTTCGTCACTCACCAGCCGCTCCTTGGACGTCCCGAGATCCTTTACCTTCGCCAGCACCTGCGCGTACAGGGATTCCGGCAGGTCAATGCCCAGCTCTTCTTTCTTCAGCTTGATACTCAGCAAGCCGCTTTTCTTGCCCAGCACGATGCGTCGCGGTGCGCTGACGAGATCGTGGGAGTAGGGCTCGATGGCCTCGGGAATGTGGAACTGGTTCGCCACCGCACCGCTCTCGCGAGTGAACAGGTTGTCGCCCACGACGGGGCGCCAGCCATCGACTCTGTACCCGCCTGCTTCCTGGACCAGCGCAGAGACTTGCCGACCCTTCTCGAGGTTGATCTCGACCGGTACGTCATACAGGCACTTCAGAGCCAGCGCGACTTCCAGCAGATCGGAATTGCCGGCGCGCTCGCCGATGCCGTTGATGGTGCCCTGGATCCAGTCGGCGCCGCCGCGCACGGCCGCAATGGCGAGCGCGGTGCCGAGGCCAAAGTCGTTGTGGCCGTGGAAATGCAGCGGAATGTCGGGGCCAATCCAGCCACGGACCTCGCGCACCATCCATTCCACCGCCTCCGGGGCGCAGGCACCGATCGTGTCGACCACCGCGATCTCTGACGCGCCGGCTTCCAGCGCGGTGTCGTAGACGCCATGCAGGAAATCGAGATCACTGCGTGTGCTGTCAACGGCGAAAAACAGCACTTTCATATTATTGACGACAGCGTGCTTTACCGCGTCGCGGACCTTGTTCACCACCTTCGGCCGGTCGAAGCCGTAGGCCTTAATCTTTACGTCGCTCGTAGAAATCTCGATCAGGGTCTGGTCGATACCCAGCTCGAGCAGTGCATCCAGGTCGCCCTGCACGGCCCGGGAGAAGCCCCAGATCTCGGAACCCAGGCCTGCCTCGACGATGCGCTTCACCGCCTGTGAATCGGCCTCGGAGACCCGCGGAAAGCCGGCTTCGATGCGGCCGATGCCGAGATCGGCCAGGGCGCAGGCAATTTGAAACTTCTCCTCCGGGTTGAACACGATGCCCACGGCCTGTTCGCCGTCGCGAAGTGTGGTGTCGTAAAGCCGCACCGGTTTAGAACGGTCGAAGCCGCCGGCCACGTCGTCGCGATCGTTCAGGTCGCTGGTCCAGATCTTCTCTTGCATATCGTCCTCTAATTGGTGCGTTCTGTGTTGTGGTCTCGCCGTGGGAGCGGCTTCAGCCGCGATTCCGATGTCGTGGGGCGAAGGAATCGCGGCTGAAGCCGCTCCCACCAGGGGGTGTGCGTAAGGTTCCCGGTCTTATCCCCAGTCTAGTCAACCGTCCCGCAGATGCCCAGGATGCACTGGATGTAGACCTTGATGATGTCCAGCATATCGCCGATGTGCACCGCCTCACCCTGCAGGGTCGAGAAGCCGCCGCCGCCGGAGCGGATCCGCCCTGCGGAGCCGTAGTTTACGGTGGGAATGCCGTAGCGGTTCATATGGGCCGCATCGCTGTACCAGATTTCGTTGTCGAACTTGGGCGCTTCGCCCAGCTGCTGAGTGTGGGCCTCAACAATCGTCTTGATCAGTTCGTGGTCGTCCGGAATCGACGTGCCGGGTGCCGAGACGTAGACGTCTACCGTCGAGCCCTCCAGGAAGGCGTGTTCCCTGGCCAGTTCACGAATCATGCCACGGACTTCACGAAGTACGGCCATCGGCAATACGTCCGGCGGAGTGCGCACGTCCATGTAGATGCAGCAATTGTCTGGCGTTCTTGCGCCGCGCCAGGGCCAGCCGCCCTCGATGGCCGCGATGTTCACCTTCGGCTGCGTGCCGCCGAACTCGTTGCGCTTCATGTACTCGGGAATCCAGTCATTCAACGCCTTAAGGATGACATTGGAATTACTGATCGCATTCTTTTCATGTTCCGACCATGCCGTGTGGATCAACATGCCCGGCACCGTGATCTTCAGCCAGGTGGTGCCGCAGTGGCGGGGTATCAGCATCATGTTGGTGGGCTCGCCAAGGATGCAGTAGTCGGCAATGGCGCCGTGGGTAATGGCGTACTTCGTGCCGGGGCCGTAGCCCTGGTACTGGCGCCCGTCGAAGTCGTTCACTGGCGCCTTTTCGATCTCACCGGCGACCCCGGCGATCACGACGTCTCCGGCCAGCTTGATGCCGGCGGCCTGGATGGATTCCGTCGCGACGATGTAAGTCGCCATCGCACTCTTCATGTTGAAAGTGCCCATGCCGTAGATCCACTCGTCGTCAACCACCGTGCCCTCGCAGCGGTAACCCAGGCCGCGGTGGGCCTGTTCCGGACCAAACGACGTGTCCAGGTGACCGTTGAACATCAGGGTCTTGCCGTCGCCCTGGCCTTCGAACATGCCAATGGTGTTATAGCGGTCGTCGCCGATGGGCTGCAGCGTGGAGCGGAAGTTCGCACCCTGCAGGACTTCGTGCAGCGTGCGGGCCATGTCGCCTTCATAACCAGTGGGGCTGGGTACATTCACGAGCTGCACGACCAGGTCGATTAGCCGCTCGCGATTGATCTGCTCGACGGCCTTCTGGACCAGGTCCGCGTTCACTTTATTTGGCATAGCTGCATACTCGTTAGACGTTATTGTTCGCCGGCCACGATGTGCGTGGTTAGCGTACCCAGCTCGGCGACGGTGGCATCCACCGTGTCACCGGGCGTCAGCCAGTCGGGCACGGCCATACCCGCGGCGACGCCTGGTGGGCTGCCGCTGGTAATGATGTCCCCGGGCTCCAGCGTCGTGTTCGACCACCACGAGACCAGTTCCGCCGTCTTGTAGTGCATCTGCGAGGTGTTGGCATCCTGGCGCACGTCGCCGTTAACCCGCAGTTTCATCTCCAGGTTGTGCGGATCGCTGAGCTCGTCCACCGTCACCAGGTGAGGACCGAAGGGGCAGGAGCCGTCGAAGCTCTTGCCCAGCAGGATCACGTGGTTGGAATGTTCGCGGGCCTGGATGTCGCGGGCGGACAGATCATTGAAGATCGTGTAGCCGGCCACGTAGTCCATGGCTTCCTCAACCGGCACGCGAAAGCCGCGCTTGCCGATAATGATGCCGATTTCGATCTCGTAGTCGAGTTCCCGCGTGAAGTGGGGCACGGCTACGTGGGCGCCGGAGGCCACCACCGAAGACGATGCCTCCAGGAAGCCCGTGGGGTGCTCAAAGTGAAACTCACCCCAGTTGTGCGATTGCCACTCGGGCTGGTTCCAGCTGGTGAGCTCTGCCAGGTGGGCGTCGAAGTTACACGACGTGTGCATGATCTTGCCCGGGCGCGGCACCGGCGCCATGATTTCGATCTCTTCAGCCTTGTAGGCACAGCGCTGTCCCGCGCCGTTTTTCAGGCCGTCGGAAGCGTTCGGATCAAGATCGAGCCCGGCCAGCGCGCTCCGCGCCTGGTCCATGCCGGCTTTGCCGTGTTCGAGCAGCGCGATCATGTCGTTGGGCAGCGCACCGTCCGTCAGCGCGTGCAGGTCTATATAGCAGTCCTGCACATAGGCGCCGACGGTCTTGTCACCGCTTGGGGTTTTGAAGCTTGCGAGTCTCATAGTCTTACAGTCCCGGTGTTAGTTTCGACAGCACTTCTTCGCCGAACAGACGGACGGTCTCCAGGTTGTCGGCCTCGTTGGCACCGACCACTTCCAGCAGGGGCAGGTTCAGACCGGCATCCACCAGTTCCTGGGTAATTTCCAGGCACTCATCCGGCGTCCCGGAGATCACGGTGAAGCGCCGCTGGATCTCGTCGCTGACCAGGTGCGTGACATTGTCTTCGGTGCCGTCGGCAATGGCCTTGCGGAAGGGATCCCAGGTTTCGTTCGGCAGGCCGGACGCACTCAGAATTACATCATTCTTGATGTTGCGCAGCTTGTTAATCACGTAGGTGCCGGTATAGCTGCGGGTGGCGTCTTTCGCTTTCTTGCCGTCCTTGTTGCATGCGGCCAGGATCACGCCGCCCACCGGGAAGTCTGCCGGCAGGTTGCGGCCGGCCTTCTCAGCACCTTCCCAACAGTTCTGTCGGGCGTAGGTGGTGAAGCCGGGCGAGGTCAGGCCCGGCAGCAGCAGGCCGTCGAAGTCCCGGCCGCCGAGCTTCTGCATGAACGGGCCGGTGGCGCCAATGTAGACGGGGATGTCGGTCCGTAACCCCCGGCCCTTGCGATCCACGGCCGGCATGTCGCACGCATAAAGTTCACCTTCGTACCTGAAGGCCTCGCCGCTGGCGATGCCCCGGATCATGTCCACCGATTCCTTGTGAGTTTTTACCGGCGTGTATTTCTTCATGTCGAGATCGAGGTACTCGGTGCCGACCTTGCCGGCGCCGATACCCATGATGAACCGTCCGCCAGACAGCTCGTCGATCGCGTTGCATTCTGAAGCCTGAATAGTAGGGTGGCGCATGTACGGCGACGTGATACCCAGGCCGATGGGGATTTTCTTTGTCGCCATGGTCGCGGCAGCCAGCGTCGTAAAGCAGCCGCGCGCTTCGTGTCCGTACTTGCGGAACCAGTGATAGGCCTCGGCGATCCAGAAACCGCCGGTGCAGCCCGATGCTTCCGTCTGCGCCGCGTACTTCTGGATCGACGACAGGGGTTCGTAGGATTTGAATATCACCCCGACTTTGGGTTGCGTGCTCATTTGTTTCTCTCCTCTTAAAACTGTCTGTATCAATCTGTTGCGATGGCATCTGCGGTGCCAGTGGGAGCGGCGGTAGGAGCGGCTTTAGCCGCGATTCCCTATCAGTTGTGCCACCACCATCGTCAAAGTAGCCCGGTCGCGGCTAAAGCCGCTCCCACCGCCGGGGCAACTGTGCTTACAACTCCGTCTCACCACCCCGGTAATATCCTGGCGCTACGCCCGACAGCGGCACGCCGCCGTCTTTCGTGACCAGGAAGGTTTCCTGAAAATACAGGCTCGATTGCCGGTCTTCCGTCATTACGTGGGGATGCATGGAACAAACCATGTTCTCCACCAGTTCGAATTCGGCGCCCTCGCCAATACGCGGGTGCTCGATCATGGTCATGCCAATGGAATGCCCGCACACGTGGCCCATGCGCCAGCCTTTGCCATCGAAAGGTTTCACGCATTTGCGGTGCACGTCTTCTGCCGACGCACCCGCTACCATATGTTCCTTGGCGAGTGCGTGGAATTCTTCGTACGCATCCAGGAGTGCCTGCGTTGCCGGGCTTACACCCTGTGGTGCCAGCAGCCGGGAAAACTCCACCCAGTGCCCGCCGGTGCCGGAGACCTCGAGGCCATACAGCAGCCCGTCGCTGTCCTTTACCCTGCGCTGCGGGTCCGCAAACACCATCTGCGGCAGCAGTGAGCCGTTCGGGCCCATCAGCACCATGTCCATGGTGTTGCGGGCCGTGCCCATGGACGCGAAGGTGTTCTCTGCAACGCCCATCAGTTCCGCTTCGGTTTTGCCGGCCGCGTAGGCCTGAATCACGGCCAGCACGCCGGCCTTGTTAATTTCCATCGAGTGGCGGACCGACGCAATTTCTTCGTCGCTTTTTTGTGCGCGTGCATGATCGAAAGGCACGTCGAAATTCACAATCTCCAGCCCGGCATCGGCCAGTGCCTGGTAATCGCGCACCGGGATGATGAACTCCAGGCCATACACGCCGACCCGTTTCCAGCCCTGGTCGCGGCAATAGTTGGCCATCCACTCGCCACAGTGGGGAACCTTGACCTGTTCGTTCACGAAGGTGGCGGTGTGATCGCCAACCCACGTGGCTTCTTTCGGATACACCGACACCGGGTCGCCCTGCGGCGGCACCACCACGTACGCGTAGCGGTGCAGAAGATGGAAGCCGCTCATATAGCGCACCGCACCTTCGAAACCGGTGTACTCGCTGCCGCTGACAATCAGGCCGTCCAGGCCGTGCTCTGCCATCGCGGCGCGGACGTTGCGGTAGCGCCGGTCGATTTCCTGCTGGCTCGGCTGAAACGGGTGGGTCTGGCTCATAATCAATTCCAAAAGATTCTGTAGGAGCGGCTTTAGCCGCGATCTAACGACCAAGAATGCTCCAGGCCCTCGATCAGGGCCCAGATGGCTTCGTTCATCGGCGTGGGCACGTCGAACTGGCGGCCGAATTCCACGATGCCACCGTTCAGCGCCGCCACTTCTGTGCGCCGCTGGGCCAATGCATCCTGCAGCATGCTGGCCTTGTGGTTGTAGGCGACTTCGCGGGCGTGGTCGACCAGCGCATCCGGATCGCTGTCCAGCGTGATGCCCTGGGCTTCGGCCACGGCCGCGCCCTCGGCCACCAGCTGTGAGATCAGCGCGCGTACCTTCGGCTGATCGCAGGCCACCCCGTGTGGCAGGCGGGTCAGCGCGCCGATGGGATTGGTGGCGGCATTGAAAATCAGCTTCGTCCACTGGGCACCGCGGGAGTCTTCCATCGCGAGTGTGTCCATACCGGATTCCGTCAGCGCGTCGGCAAGCTGGCGGATTTCCTCCATGCTCGCGGACTTGGGTTCGAAAGGTCCCATCCACGTTTTGCCGCCGGTGTCCTGCTGTACGTGACCGGGTTCGACGATTCGCCCGGCCGGGAAGGTGGTGCCGCGGATCACGCGGGGCACGTACTCGGCGAGAATTTCCTCGTTGCCTACGCCGTTCTGCACGGAGCAGACCGCCCCATCCGGGAACACGCTGGCCGTGGCCTCGATGGCCGCGCGCGTATGCAGCGTCTTGGTTGCTACGATACCGAAATTGCAGGGCGGGATATCTGCCGGGTTCGTGCTGGCCTTCGGGTAGGAATGCACGTTGCCTTCGCCCGACAGGCGCAGGCCGCTGGCGTTGATCGCGTCCACGTGCGCCTGGTCCAGGTCGTAGGCCCAGACTTCCACATCGTCGCGCTGCGCGAGGTAAGCCGCGAACAGGCTGCCGATGGCGCCACAGCCCACGATACAAACTTTCATTCTTCTCTCCCTGCCGGCTGTCTAGTGCGGCTGGCCCTGTTGCCAGCTCAGTTCTTTGGCCTTCACCAGCCGATACAGCGTTTCGTGGATAGGTGCGGGGACACCCAACCGCGCCGCCTCGCGCACGACCGCGCCGGTGAGCCAGTCCACTTCGGTGGCACGCTCGTTACGCACGTCGTCCAGCATCGAGAACACGTGCGCGTAGTCTTCTTCGCCGGTGCTGCCGTGGCTCACGGCCTTCACATTCATTTCCCATGGGTCCTGGTATAGCTCGATACCCTGGGCCGCGGCCACCTGTTTGCCTTCATCCATCATCGCGTGAACCAGGTGGCCGAGATCGCTGACCTCGTTCTGCGCCGCGAAGGCCTTCACGTGCGGTAAATTGGTGACGGCGCCGATGCTGTTGACACTGGAATTGAATAGCAGCTTCGACCACTGGGCCGGACGCAGGTCTTCGAAAGATTCAGCCTTTAGGCCCGACCGGTTAATCAGTGCCGCCACCTGTTCGACAGCTTCGAAAGTGGCGGTGCCGTTCAACCACGGGCCCATCCAGGTGGCTGTATCCAGTTCGTATTCCACGTGCACATCAGAGTGCCGGACACCGCTCATAAAGGTGACCGAAGAAATGATCGGCCAGTCGCCGTATCGCGCCACGACCTCTTCGCAGCCCAGCCCGTTCTGCACCGTCATGATGGTGGCGTTCGGAAAGTGGCCGGACAGCGTCTTCGCCGTGGCCTCCACGGCGGTTGCCTTCGTCGCGATGATCACCAGGTCGACGTCACCGAGCGCTGCCGGGTTCGTTGCCGCTTCGATGTCTGCATGCAGCTGCGACTTGCCGGACACCGTGAGGCCTTCGGCGCGCAGACGCCCCGCATGCTCCTCGCGCCGGGCGAGAACCTTGGCCTGGACCAGGGTACCGAGATGGCCGGCGAACAGGCTGCCAATGGCGCCTGCTCCGGCAATGCATACGGACCTGATCTCGTTCATAGGCGTCTCATTCAGACGGGCGTAGCCGACGATCGGGGGGCTTCAGGGTGATCGAAGGGTTCTGCTTCTGCTGCGGCCGGCATAGTTGCCGATGCTGACATCGTTCCCCGATGTGGAGCAATGTAGCGCCAACGCTCTGGTCCGGCTCGACGTATCGAGCACTCCCGTTAGCAAACGCCGCCCGGCTGCGAAATCGCCGCAAAACCCTTAACATTTTTGCCCCTGCGCTTGGCAGATTGGCCTGGCCCGTTGGACGATGGCCCTTACCGGCTCGATTGTTGGCCATTCCGGCACGGCGGGGTGGCCAGTGGGCCTTTTGCTGGCGCCGGTGTCAGACGGCCAAAATTATTGTGTTATTTTCGACAGGCTAATCTGGCGGCAACGCCAGCGACACAAGAGCTCTAACGGGGAAACGAGCCTATGTACCCTGCACCGTTCAACTACCACCGGGCCGGCTCGGTCGCCGAGGCCATTAGCCTGCTCAGCGATCTAGGCGACGGCGCACGCGCGCTGGCCGGCGGCCAGTCTCTGCTGGTCCTGCTGAAAGCCCGGTTCGACACCGTGACCGACCTGGTGGATCTCGGCCGGATTCCCGGCATGGACGGCATCGAGCACGCCAACGGCGAGTATCGGCTCGGCGCGCTGGCCACCCATGCGCGTTTGGCGCGGTCGCCGGTGGCCGAGGCCATTCCGATTTTCAAGGACGCCGCGAACGGCATTGCAGACAACCAGGTGCGCAGCCGCGGCACCATTGGCGGCAACGTGTCGTCGGGCGATCCGAGCTGCGACTGGCCGACGCTGCTGATCACGCTGGACGCCCAGGTTCACTGCGAAGGGCCGAACGGCAAGCGGACCGTGCCCGTCGATGACTTCGTCGAAGACCTGTACCTGACCGTGCTGGGAGAAGGCGAGATCGTCACGGGCATCAGCTTCCCGGCGCCTGCAGAGGGTGCCGCAGGGGCCTATGTTGGTTTCAAGCGCTGCGCGCCGGCCTATCCGACGATCTGCGTGGGCGTGCAGTTGACCATGGGCGGCGACGATTGCCGGGACGTGCGCATCTCGCTGGGCTCCTCGGGGCTGACGCCGCTCCACGCCACGGGCGCGGAGGCGGAGCTGCGCGGCAAGCTGCTGTCGGACGACGTGATTGCCCGGGCTGCGGATGCGGCCGTGGCCGAGTCGGACCCCATCGACGATCAACGCGGCACGCCGGAATTCAAGCAATTGCTCATCAATACGCTGGTCAAGCGTGGCATCGGCATCGCGCGCCGGCGCTGCGCGGGCGAGCAGGTGGAGGTCAGCCATGAGTACTACTGAAGCAGCAGCGCAGGATATTGCCAAAGTGGCCGTGGAGGTCACGGTGAACGGTCAGGCGTATCGGCGCGAAGTCGAGCCACGCATGTTGCTGGTGCAGTTGATACGCGAAGAGTTGCGGCTGACCGGCACGCACATTGGTTGCGACACCACGTATTGTGGCGCGTGCACGATCCTGCTCGACGGTGAGCCGGTGAAGTCCTGCACCATGCTGGCGGTGCAGGCGGACGGCGGCGAGGTGCTGACCGTCGAAGGGCTGGAAAAAGACGGCGAGCTGCATCCATTGCAGACGGCATTCTCCGAGCACCACGGCCTGCAGTGCGGCTACTGCACGCCGGGCATGCTGATGTCGTCGCTGGCGCTTTTACAGCAGAACGCCGCACCCACGGAGAAACAGATTCGCAAGGGGATCCAGGGGAACCTGTGCCGTTGCACGGGCTATCACAACATCTTTAAAGCCATCGAGGCGGCCGCCGCTACGATGCGGGAGGAATAGGGCTATGGCGATTAACTTTAACGGTGAGTTCGCGGTTGATATGCCACGTCAGGAGGCCTACGAGTTCCTGGCTGACCCGCGCAAGTTCGCCCCGTGCCTGCCGACCTACGAGAACCTCGACATGAAAGACGACAGGACTGGCGACGTCACGGTGAAGGTCGGCGTCGGCAAGATCAGGGGCAGCGCAAAGGTCGAGTTGACTCTGAAAGACGAACACGCTCCGGATCACGCGGCCTATGACGGCAAAGGCAAGATCATGGGTAGTGCCTTTAACCTCGAGACGTCTTTCGACCTCGAGGATGCGGAGGGTGGCGGAACCCTGGTCAAGTGGGCCGGTGATCTGAGCATGTTCGGCAAACTGGTTGCACTGGCCGGCGGGCTGATCCGGCCCATCGCCAGGAAAGATATCAAGCGGCTGGTCGACGCGTTGCAGGCAGCCATGTCGACCGGCGGTGCCGGCAGCGCCGCGGGCTGAGGGATAGAACGAGTCGTGAAGGAGACGTCATGAGCTGGGTGGGAAAGTCACCGCGTCGGAAAGAAGATGACCGCCTGATTCGCGGTCAGGGCCTGTTTACCGACGATGAGTTGGGGGAGGGCATGCTGCAGCTGTACATTCTGCGTTCGCCTTACGCACACGCCAGGATCAACAGCATCGATACGTCGGCGGCCGAAGCGCTGCCGGGCGTTGCCTGCGTGCTGACGGGCAAGGACGTCCTGGAGCACTGTGACCCGTATATGCAGCTCGGACCGGAGCCCGCTGCCAATATCCAGGACTACCCGCTGGCCCGTGACAAGGTCCACTTCCAGGGTGAGCCGGTGGCCGCGATCGCTGCGGAAACCGTCGCGCTGGCCATGGACGCTGCAGAGCTGATCGACGTCGACTACGACATGCTCGATGCGGTGCTGGACGTCGAGGCAGCACTGAAAGACGAGATTCTCGTTCACGACAACATTGGCACGAATCGTACCTGGCAGGGTGTCTACGAGTTCGGCGATGTAGACAAGGCCTTTGCCGACGCAGCTCACGTGGTGAAGATCGACCGGCTGCACTTTCACCGCTACTCGAGTACGCCGCTGGAAAATAATGCCTGCGTGGCGGAGTGGACCCGCCAGGGGACCGTCGAATTCCTGTGCAACAACAACTTCCCGGGCTTCGCGAAGCAACTGCTCTCGCCCGGGCTGCGCTTGCCGATCGAGAAAGTGCGCGTGCGCACCTACGACGTCGGTGGGGCTTTTGGCAACAAGATCTGGAACTACGTGTACATGGCCCTGGCAGCGCTGGCGTCGAAGAAGACCGGTGGCCGCCGGGTGAAGTGGTCGGAGATCCGCACCGAGCACATGCTGGCGGCCGGGCACGGCAACGAGCGGACCTACGTAGATACGGAAGTCGCCCTGGACAAGGATGGTGTAATCACCGCGCTGCGTTCGCGGCACCTCGACGATTGCGGCGCCTACACGCGCTATGAGCCGCTCGGCTGCGTGATTTTCTCCCAGGTGCTGGCGGCAACCTACAAGCTGCGCAACATCCGCATCGACATGAACCAGGCGCTCACGAACAAGTGCCCGGTGGTGCCAAACCGCGGCTACTCGCGCATGCAGCAGCTGTGGTTCATGGAGCGCGTGGTCGATATCTGCGCCCATGAACTGGGCATCCCGGCCGACGAAATGCGTTTGAAAAACTACATCACCGAGTTTCCGTACGAAACACCGAACGGCTGCGTGTACGACTCCGGCAACTACCCGGCGATGCTCGAGAAGGCGAAGAAGCTGGTTGACTGGGACAAGTGGGTAGCCTACCGCGATCAGGCCCGCGCCGAAGGCAAGCACGTCGGGATTGGTATCGGCACGACGCTGGACTCCGGCACGAACAATTTTGGCCAGGCCCAGATCATGAATCCGTACCTGCCGTTCTCCGGTAATTCGGAGGCCTGCATCATCCGCCTGGATTTTGATGGCGCGGTGGTCGTGACGATGGGCACCGGACCGTCCGGCCAGGGGCACGAGACCTCGGCGGCGCAGGTGGTGGCCGACGAACTCAATATCGACCCCGGGATGGTCCATGTGCGGGCCGGCTTTGACACCAACTGGAATACCTTTGTCGGCCATTCGGGCAGTTACGCGAGCCAGTTCGCGGTGACAGGCTTGTCGGCCGTGCACGGCGCATGCCAGAAACTGAAGTTGGAGATGCGCCAGCTCGCAGGCTTCCTGCTGGAGGCTGCCGAGGAAGACCTGGAATTCGGCGTGGGCGAAGAGGGCCCCGAGCTGAAGGTGAAGGGCACGGACAAGTCCGTGAATTATTGGTATCTCAGCAACATCGTGAACAACAACAATGCGGTGCTCGAGGGTGCTCTTGAAGACGTTACGCTGAATGTGCGCCATGTCTACCGGCCGCCGTTCAACGTTCCGGACGTGGAAAAGAAGTTCGGGAACCTGACGCTGACGTATGCGGCCCAGCTGCACGTCGCCGTGGTGGAAATCGATCCGGCCACGTGCCGGGTGAACACGCTGGCCTATGCGGCGGTCGACGATTGCGGCACGGTGATCAATCCGCAGATCGCCGCAGGGCAGGTGCACGGTGCCACCTGTCACGGCATCGGCGCCTCCATCATGGAGGCCTTCCATTACGACGAGGGCGGCAATCTGCTGACGGCTACGTTCAGCGATTACTGCCCGATTACCTCCATGAATATGCCGAGAGTGGCCTACGGGAACATCGAGACTCCGTCACCGTTCTCCTATAGCGGTGCCAAGGGCATGGGCGAGGGTGGCGGCGCCCCTGTGCACACGATGTCTGCAGCGGTGCAGGACGCATTGCACGGCGCGGGCGTGATCGTGACAGACAGTTTTGTGTCGCCGCCCGCGGTCTTCGGGCTGCTGAAGAATCCGAACCGGGATTCCGCCGTCAGCGTCGGCTGAGGCCAGCAAAGTCGCGGGTGCGCCGCGTGCCCACGGCGCCTTTGATCGGGTGTTTTCCGTCAATGGAAGGGCTGGTTTTGCCTACCGCTCCGGCGGCGACGCTGCTTAAATTAAATCTATTTCAAGGGGCTTGGCGGCCCCGCTCCGGGCGCTCGTTTCGTGCCGCCCCGTCAGGAGAACTCCATGAGTGCAACTAATCCCGCCGACAGCGCGGCTCAGGGCGGCAACCGCAAGGCCGCGAAGTCCGTGAGCGCGCTGAACCCACTCGACCTTTTTGACGTCCGCTCGATGCTGAGCGAAGAAGAGATCATGGTGCAGGACACCGTGGCGCGCTTTGTCGACGACCAGGTGTTGCCGGTCATTCGCGAGAGCTTTGAACAGCACCGTTTTCCCAAGGAGCTGGTTCCGGAAATTGCGTCGCTGGGTCTGCTCGGCAGCAGCCTGCACGGCTATGACTGCGCCGGCCTGAATGCAGTGAGCTATGGCCTGATCTGCCAGGAACTGGAGCGTGGCGACAGCGGCCTGCGCAGTTTCGTGTCGGTGCAGAGCAGTCTGTGCATGTACCCGATTTACACCTTCGGTTCCGACGAGCAGAAAGAGCGCTGGCTGCCGGGAATGGCCCGCGGTGAAGCCATCGGTTGCTTCGGTCTGACGGAGTCCCACGGCGGTTCGGATCCGGGCAACATGAAAACCCATGCGAAACGGGACGGCAGCGACTGGATCCTGAACGGTTCGAAGATGTGGATCACCAACGGCACGATCGCCGATGTGGCGGTTGTATGGGCGCGCACCGACGAGGGTGTTAAGGGCTTCCTGCTCGAACCGGGCATGAAAGGCTTCGACGCGCCGGAGATCGAGAACAAGATGTCGCTGCGCGCGTCGGTGACCGCGGCGCTGTTCTTCGACAACGTCCGGGTACCCGAGGCCAACGTTTTGCCGGGCGTGTCGTCATTGCGCGGCCCGCTGAGCTGTCTGAACCAGGCGCGCTACGGCATCTGCTGGGGTCCCATCGGTGCCGCACAGGCCTGCCTGGCCGAAATGCTGGAGTACACTGAGACCCGCGAACTGTTCGGCCGCCCGCTGTCCCACACGCAGCTCATCCAGTCGCGCCTGGCCGAAATGGCCCGCCAGATCACCATGGCGCAGCTGCTGGCGCTGCGACTCGGTCGCCTGAAAGATGCGGGCAAGGTCGACCCGGCGCAGGTTTCGCTCGCCAAGTGGAACAACGTGCGCATGGCCCTGGACATCGCCCGCGACGCCCGCGATATGCTGGGCGGCAGCGGCATCAGCGCCGAGTACGTGCCGATCCGGCACATGATGAACCTGGAAAGCGTGATCACCTACGAGGGTACGGAGTCCGTCCACCAGCTCGTGGTGGGTAAAGAACTGACGGGCCACTCCGCGTTCTGAGCGCTGCGCTTCAGTCGGTCAGCGCCGCCCAGTTGTTGACCAGGTAATCTGCCGAGCGCATCGCGACGGCGTGGATGGTGAAGGTGGAATTCACCGCCGAGCTGGTCGGGAACAGACCACCACCGCCGAGAAACAGGTTGTCTACGTCGTGGGCCTGGCCATAGCTGTTGGCCACTGAGCGCTCCGGGTCAGCGCCCATCACCGTGCCACCCATGAGGTGCTGTGAAACCTTCGGTCCGTGCCATGCGTCCTTCGCGCCGGCCGCTTTCATGATCTCCAGGCCCTCTTTCGCCGCCTGCTGCCACAGGCCCATGCCGTCCGGGCTGGTCTGGTAGCGGATTCGGGCCAGCCGGTAGCCGTAAGCATCCTTGTCGTCCGCCAGCTCCACGCGATTTTGCTCCAGCGGCTGGTCTTCATTAATCGACACGATCTGGGCGAGTTTTTTGGCCGCGCGTTGCATGAAGGGCTCGAGCTCAGCGCCGATGATGTCCACGCGGGACATTGCGATGCCGAGCAGATCGTTGGGTTTTAGGGCAAGGCCGCCGATCCACTGCCGGCTGCCGAAGGCACCGTCGCCGCCGGTCTTGTCGAAGTGGTCCTGGTTGATGATCTGCCCGCCGCTGATGCCAAGATGATTTTGCGTATCGTCCTCAAACATCCCGGAATGAATCACGCCGGGATGGGACATCAGGTACGCGCCGATAAGTCCGCTGGAGTTGGCTAGTGACTTGTCGTCTCTGGCGGTGGCAGAGTTCAACAGGATGCGCACGTTCTCGATGGTGAACGCCGTAAGGACTACAAGCTTCGCACGCAGCTCGTGCCGCTCACCGTCCTGGTCGTAGTACTCAACGCCAGTGACCCGGTTACCCTTGCGGTTGCTGAGTACCCTCGTGACGTGACTGTTCGCCTGTATCGTTGCGCCGGCCTTGCGGGCGCGGGGCAGGTATACCACCAGCGGGTTGGCCAGCGCGCCTGTCGGGCAGCCGGCATCGCACCAGCCATCCCAGATGCAGGCTGGCCGGCCCTGGTAGGGCCGCGTCAGAATAGCTACCGGCACCGGCGCGACGTTTAGTCCGGCCTTCTCAAAACCCTTGGCCAGTATCTGGCCCTGGGCGAAGCGCGGCACCGGCGGCAGCGGATAGGGGTCGCCGGGTG
>CAZTIB010000193.1:0-8738 GCA_964613615.1 uncultured Chromatiaceae bacterium | reverse complement strand
TGCGCGAGGGTGTAGATGAGCGCGGTCCCGCCGACCAGCGTCCCGAGGACGCCGGCCGCGAGACCCTGGAGGAAGCTTTTTGCAATGCCCTGGCTCATCTGTGTGTCCCGTGCGTGCGCTTACCGGGCGGCGCAGGCGGTGCAGGTGGCCTCGAGCACCAGCTCCATTTCCTGGTAGAGCTCGTTCGCGCGGTAGTAGCCGTCGTTGTCCAGGCTGATCTTCAACAGGCCGCGTTCTTTCGCGTTCAGCTCGCGCTCCATGTTGCGGTACACCAGGTCGCGGCGCGGGCAGGTGTGCGAGCAGTTGTTGTAGTCGCCTTCCAGCGCGACGAACTTCACGTTGAAGTACTGGTTGTAGTAGCGCTCGGCCTGGCGGCGGCTCAACAGGCCCTGGTCCTTGGACCAGACCAGGAACTCGCTGAAGGCGCGCTTGTTCTCCGGGCGCGGATCACCTTCGGCGATCGTCAGCAGCTCGTCGTAGTAGCGATCGAACTGGGCTTCGCAGCCGTTGAGCAGTTCGTCCTGCACCTCGTGGACGGCCGCGTTCAGGTTTTTTGTCGTCGGGCTGTTGCACGGCGGTGGCGTGGTGGCGCAGGAGGTAAGCAGGGCGCCGGCGGCCAGGAGGCTGGCGAGTCCGGCGAGGCGGAATGTCGTTTGGTAGGCGTTCATGACTGGGTCTCCCAAGTTCGGGCGGGGTTCTTCTGAATCAGTACGCGAGCGGGCTCTGGTAGGCCTGCTCGGCTTGGGCCGGCGGCGGGCCGGCAATCTGGATATCGGTGCCGGTTTCGCCGAACAGGATCGACTTCACGCCGCCCACCACTTCCATCATCTCGGGCGTGACGATGCCGAAGCTCTGGTTCACCTGTTCCATCACCGTCGCGCGCGCGATCTCCTGGCGGGTGCGGGCGATTAAGAGGCTGGTTTCTTCCATGTCCAGGTAGACGTCGGCCGCAAGCACGGCGAGGGACTGGTCGGCCCGGCTGCCCGAGGTGGAGACCAGCTGGTAGTACTGCTTGAAGCGCTCGCTCAGGCGCATGCCGGAGCGGCCGCGCAGCTTGGGCGCCGGCGCGGATTTGCCTTCGGGCACGCCCTGCAGCAGGGTTTCCTGCAGCATCCACGGCGTCATCTTGTTGCCGAGTTCACTGCGCAGGCGTTTTTCCAGGCTCAGCCGGGTGTTGTTCACGGTGTGTTCCATGTCCGGCAGGCGCTCTTCCATGATCGCGAGCATGTCGAGATACGTGGCACCGAGCTGTTTCGCCATGCGCTGGCAGCCGGGGTCGTCCTCGGCGCCTTCGCACTTGCTGTCGATGTACAGCTGCTGCTGCTGGTCGAGCCGGCCGATGACTTCCTGCAGCCCGGTTTCCATTTCGCGGGCCACGGTGCTGGTCTGGCGCAGGTCTTCGACCACGGTGGTGGGGAACAGCCGGATGGTGGGGCCGTCCGGTTTCTTGCTGACGGTAGCCGCGAGGGCCGCGTCAGCCGAGGCCAGTACCAGGCACGCCAGCAGCGCGGCGGCAGGGATGCGTTCAGGGTTCCAGTTCATCTCGCGTTCTCCGTTGGGCGGGACGGTGTTACGTACCGTTGTGTTGTGCAGCCATCCTATGCAGGGGAAGCTGAACGGAAGCTGAACCGGGGTGTTTTGTGCAGTTTTGCGGGGTGCGACGCCGGTTACGCGGTGTTAAGTTAGGCGCATGGCAAGAACCGCACAGGATGTCTACCGCGACGCGCTTGCCCTGAGCGAGGAAGAGCGTGAGGAGTTGGTCCGGCTACTGACCATGCAGGCCGACGACGGGTGGGGGAGCCCGGAGATCAAGCAGGCCTGGATGGAGGAGATTGCGCGGCGGGAGAAGCGCTATCTCGACGGCACGGCGAAAACTATTCCATTAGACGAAGTCCTCCGCAGGGCACACGAAATCGTCGATGAATGAAGCGGCGCTTCGGCGAGGCTTCACAATCTAGAGTCGGGCTTCAATCCGACGGTACTTATCCCGTAACTCTCCGATAAGCCAAGGAATTCGCAGTGATCCGTCGCTGCGATCTCATCACGCTATACCTCCGCGACGTTGCCGAGACTACGTCAAAGACGTATAGTTGCCTTGGTCATTTTCGAGTCGTTCCGTTTCGAGGCCGTCCGCGAGCAATACCTGGACGATCTCGAGTACGCACTGTTGCAGCGCGAGCTGATTCTCAGGCCCGATGCTGGCGACCTGGTGCGTGGTTCGGGTGGCATTCGCAAGCTGCGCTGGCCGGGTCGCGGCCATGGCAAACGGGGTGGGTTGCGGGTGATTTATTACTGGCTAACTCGGGATGACCGACTACTGATGCTGACGATCTACGCGAAGGGCGAAAAGGCAGACCTGTCCAAGGCGGAGGTCAAGGCGCTGCGGGCGCTGGTAAACGACTTGGGCTCCCACTGACGGAGTGGCAAAGATGAACAGGCCAAGAAGTGCGTTTGAAGAGATCCGCCAAGGGCTGGAGGAGTTCCGTGACAACCGGGATGCGCTCACGCGCTATGAATATCCGGAACCCGATGTGCGCGCGATTCGCGAGGGCATGGACCTTTCGCAAGCCCAATTCGCGGCGCTGATGGCGGTTAGCGTCCGTACCTTGCAGAACTGGGAGCAGGGTCACCGTTCGCCCACCGGGGCCGCAAGGACGCTGCTGCGAGTCATGCAGGTGCGGCCCCATGCCGTGCTCGAGGCGGTGCATCCGCGGGCGGTGAAGTCATCCAAACGCCGTGCTGGCCGGAGCCGGCGCAGTTCTGCGTGACAGAGATGAAGGCGCCGGCAAAAAAGAGGCGCCGAGTCTGCTTCGATTGTCCACAGACCCGGCGCCTTTTCAGGTTATCGACTTACCGGTAGCGGCGTTCCCGCACGGTCAAGCCAATGTCATCCAGCCAGAGAGTGAACGAATTGCGCTGGTAGCGGTGGTCCGTGTAACAGACCCGGTCACCGTGCCAGTGGCGGCGCGCGGCTCGATAATCCTGGCGCCGGTGGGCGCGCCAGTGCTTGCGGGCCCGCTTGTGCTGGCGCCAGTGCCGGCGGGCGTGCTTGTTACCTCGCCAGTGCTTGCCGGGGCGCCAGCCGCGATCGCGAAAGCGCCGGCCGTCGCGGTAATGACCGTGGCGGTCATTGCGGTGCATGTCGCGCCGCTCAGCCCGGCGGTTTGAACGGAATTTGCTACCGTCGTGCTGGCGCGTCGCATGGCTGTGTCGATCGCCGTCACGATGGCCGCGACCGCGGTGGTCATCGGCGCTGGCGGCAGCCGAAAAGCCTAGAGCGACGGCCGCTGCCAGTACCAGTGTGAGTTTTCTGTGTTTCATCACATTGCTCCTTCACTTTCACGAGCCGAAGTCCGGCCCTGGCACACACGCTAGATCGGAGCTGCTGAATCCCCCCTGAACTGGAGGGCGCTAGAGAGAACCACGTCGCAGAAAAGGTGCCGCCGGAAATGTGGCGGCTTATGTCCAACCGGCAGAACGCAGATCACAGTTTCCGCCACAGATTCTCGCTGCCCGTCTTGTTCAGGTTTGGTTCATGCACGGCTCTCTATGCTGCGCCCGTGAAATGTCGTCGGACCGCGTGCAGCGCGCACGGCTCCGGCGACCGGGAGACGCTCGAAACGCAAAGGAGAGAGCGATGAACATTCGAAAAGCCAAAGCAACAACGATTGCAACGATGATGGTCGCGGGCCTGCCGGGCCTGGTCATGGGTAGTGGCCACGATGGTGGCGACTTTATGATCGAAGCGCCGGTGACCCGCGTGGAACCGCTGGTGACCATCGTGGACGTATCTACACCCAAGGAAGTTTGCTGGAACGAGCAGGTCCGTCATCACACGCGTGGCCACCGGTCGAATACGCCGGTGATCATGGGCGGCGCGATCGGCGGCCTGGTCGGCGCTGCGCTCGGTGACGGGCGGCGGTCCCGCCGCGGCCTGGCGGCAGTGGGTGCCCTGCTGGGTGCCGGTGCCGGCTACAAGCACTCGGTCCGCAACGCGCGGCCCGGGCACACTTATGTCACCACCGAGCGCGTGTGCGAGATCGAGCAGGTCACGCACCAGGAAGAGCGCATCGACGGCTACCGGGTGACTTACGAGTATCGCGGCCGGACCTTCGTCACACATACGGCGACCGCCCCCGGGGCGACGATTCCGGTCACGGTGAGCGTGCAGCCGGTCACCTATAATAGTGACGGTTACCAGCCGGCCCGCTACCCGAGCCGCAAGCCCTATCGGAATCGTAATTACGAGACCTGAAGTTGAAGCAAAGACGAGTTATAGCTGCCCTGCTTGCCATCACTGCCGCCGTGTCTGTTGTTGCAGCCCCGGCGTACAGCGGTGATCACAAGCATCGCTCGCTGCTTCTGCAGCTGGCCCAGTCGGAGATTTCCTCCGACCAGGCCGCGGCCATCGCCAGCCGGGCGACCGGCGGCCGGGTGCTGAAGGTGAAGCGCAAGGGCGGCGTGTACCACGTCAGGGTGCTGCTCGAAGGTGACCGCGTGCGCAAGGTGCATGTAGATGCCCGCACCGGTCGCGTTCAGAACTGAGCCCGGAACGGAGGCCGAAGATATGCGAGTGCTGGTAATTGAAGACGAAGGCGCGCTGCGCGAGCAGCTGGTGCAGTCGCTGCGCCAGGCCGGTTACGCAGTGGATGCGACCGACCGCGGCGAAGAAGGTGCGTACATGGGCCGCGAATACCCGGTGGACGTCGCGGTGCTGGACCTGGGCCTGCCGGACATCGACGGGCTGGAGGTGCTGAGCCGCTGGCGCGATGCCGGTTTCGACTTCCCGGTGCTGGTGCTGACCGCGCGCAGCCGCTGGGACGAGAAGGTGGAAGGGCTGGAAAACGGCGCGGATGACTACCTGGCCAAGCCCTTCCACATGGAAGAGGTGCTGGCGCGACTGCGCGCGCTGGTGCGCCGGTCCAGCGGCTGGGCGACCCGGGTGTTGATGGCCGGCCCCATTACCCTGGATACGGGCACCCACCAGGTGCGCGTGGGTGAGCGCGAGGTCGAGCTCACGGCTTACGAGTACCGCCTGCTGGAATACCTGATGCTGCATGCCGGTGAGGTCGTTTCGAAGACTACGCTGGCCGAGCATCTTTACGATGAAGAAACCGACCGGGACAGCAACGTGGTGGAAGTGCTGGTGGGCCGCCTGCGGAAAAAGCTCGACCCCGAGGCCGACTTTGCCCCCATTGAAACCCTCCGCGGGCGCGGCTACCGGCTGCGCGCGATGACCGCCGACGCGTGACCACCCGGCGCACTGTGGGGGGGTGAGTGCGCGATGACCGACGTTGAAGCCAAACGGCCCGGCTGGTCGCTGCGGCTGCGGGTGCTGCTGGCCGGCGCAGTGGTCGTTGCGCTGTTCGCAGGTCTCACGGGGCTGGCCGCCGAGCGCGCGTTTCGCGGCAGCGTGGAGCAAATGGGTCGCGAACGCCTGCTGGCACGCCTGTACATGTTGATGGGCTCGGTGGATGTCGATGCGGCGGGTGCGTTGAACATGCCGGCGGCGCTGCCGGAACCGCAGCTCGCGGTGCCCGGGTCGGGCTCGTATGCCGCGATCGCTGCCGTGGGTGGCGAGTTGCTGTGGCAATCAGACTCCAGCCTGGGCGTGGAGGTGCCGTATGCCGTTATGCACAGCCCGGGCGATACCCGTTTGAACCTGGCGGCACCGGACGAAAGCGATGCGCTGCAGACGCTCGCCTACCCGGTGTTCTGGGAACTGGACAGCGGTGAGGAGCAGATCTTCATTTTCCAGGTGGCGGAAAGTCGCGCGGGACTTGAGGCGGAAGTCACCGGGTTTCGCGACATCCTGTGGCGCTGGCTCGGCGGTGGCGCGATTGCGTTGCTGGTCATGCAGGCGGGCGTGCTGATCTGGAGCCTGGCGCCGGTGCGCCGGGTGGCGGCCGAAGTCCGCGACATTGAGTTGGGCTCGCGTGACGCGCTGGGCACCGGTTACCCGCGCGAGTTGCAGGGGCTGACGGAGGGCCTGAACGCACTGATCGGCGGCCGGGAGACACGTCTGCGCCGCTACCGCAACACGTTGTCAGATCTCGCGCACAGCCTGAAGACGCCGGTCGCCGTGCTGCGCGCCGGCCAGGATGCCGACGCGGAGGGCGCTTCGCAACCGGCGGTGAACGAACAGCTCGACCGCATGGAGCAAACCATCGAATACCACGTGCAGCGCGCGGCCATCACCGGCCGTTCACCGCTGGCCGCACCGGTGGACGTCAGGCCGGCAGCCCTGCGCCTGATCGACTCGTTTAAGAAGATCTACCACGACAAGGCGCTGCACTTCGACTGCGAGATCGAGGCGCATATCGTGTTCGCCGGCGACCCGGGCGATCTCGCCGAGCTGCTCGGTAACCTGGGCGACAACGCCTGCAAGTGGGCCCGGTCGCGGGTGCGCTTTACCGCGCACAACGACACGGGCCCGGGCGAGCGACTGCGTTTGCATCTCAGCGTGGAAGACGATGGTCCGGGTATTCCGGAAGATTTACGTGAGGCGGTGTTCAAGCGCGGCGTCCGTGCCGACTCGCGGCTGCCCGGCCAGGGCATTGGCCTCGCCGTAGTGCGCGAGACGGTGGAGGAAATCTACGGCGGCAGCGTGCACGTAGAGGTCAGCGAACTGGGCGGTACGCGCGTGCGGCTCAGTATCTGAGCAAACTGGTGGCGAATAATCGACTTGGCGCCTGTCTGGTGCCCGACGAGCAAGGGTGTGAAAACTGGTGATTCGCACCCGTTTCTGATCCGTGGCCCCGGGTTCCGTGGTGCTAGAATTCAAGCATGGCCAAGAAAGCTGAAGATGTTTACCGGGAGGCGCTCACGCTCAGCGAAAAAGAGCGCGAAGAACTGGTTCGTCTGCTGACGATGCCCGCCGACAGTGCATGGTCGAGTCCCGAAATCGAGCAGGCGTGGATGGACGAATGCGATCGCCGTGAAGAGGCCATCGACCGTGGGGAGATGGATCTCATTCCCGCCGAGGAAGTCCATCGGCGCGTGAGCGAATACCTGCGGACGTGAAACTTCGATATGGCGCTGCAGCCAGCCGTGAGCTCTTGGATGCCGTCGCGTTCTATGATCAGCAAGGAGTAGGTCTCGGGGTTGCATTTGCGGCAGAAGTGCAGCGCGTCGAGTCGCTGTTACTGAAACATCCGTTGTCCGGGTCTCGAGTCAAGGGAGAACGTCGGTCGGTCTTGCTACAGCGCTTCCCTTACCGGCTAATTTACTCCCTCGACGAATCCAGCATCCGAATTCTCGCAGTCGCTCATCAGAAGCGATGTCCAGACTACTGGTGGACAAGGGTCGATGAACCACAGCCATCGTACGTGATCCCCACTGCTAAGGACTGCCGGGCCTATTATTCGGGTCGAGAAGTCGTAACGTGCCGGCCATAGCTTTATAGCTTTCCCCGCGACTGACGATTCGCAATAAGCTCTAAAGCTATGTCCGGCACCAATCAGTTCGCGAACTGACATTGCCAGGGTGAAACTTGCGGTTCGCGCCACGTTCGGCCGCCTAAGAGAAAGTCAGCCAGTGTTAGACTTCGCCGATGGTCAAGAAAGCACAAGACGTCTATCAGGAAGCGCTGTTGCTGAGTGAAGAAGAACGCGAGCGGCTCGCGCTGATGCTGCAGAAGTCTTTCTCCAACGGCTTCGCTAACCCCGAGATCGAGCAGGCGTGGATGGAAGAGATTGAGCGTCGCGAGAAACTTCACGCACAGGGCAAAATGGGTAGCATCTCTTGGGAAGATCTCAGGCGCGAGCTGCGCGAGCGTCATGATCTGTGAAACGCGTCATTCGGCTCGCGGCAGCCGACGACATCGCACAGGCCCTGGGTTTCTATGCCACCAGGGGCCGGCGTCTGGCGACCGATTTCATCGCCGAGATTGATCATGCACTGCGCCTGATAGAAGGCTATCCACAGCTTGGTCCCAGAGTTGTGGCGGGGTATCGGCGTATCCCGTTAAGCCGTTTCCCGTATTTCGTGTACTACCGAATCGATGCGCCGAAACGCGTGATCGAGGTCGTGGCGGTCACGCATCAAAGCCGGCGACCCAATTTCTGGCGCGCACGCATAGAGGAAGCTGTGGCCGAGTATCTACTTCCAGGCCGCGCCGCCTGCTAAGAAGGGGCCGGATCTATTTACGCAGCACCTTTTTCATACATTTTCGCATACGTATATACTGCTCAGGCACTTAAAAAGAAAAAGCCGGTGAGGGGGATTGATCACGTGAACAAGGTGCATCCGACCGCTCTCTCGATCGTATTGGCCATCGTCGCTCTGCTGGCGGCGATCCCGGCCACGGCGCAATGGTCCGCTGAGCCGGGCGCGACCGTGCGCAACGCCTTTGGGCCGCAAGCCGCTAACAAGGCCAATCAATGTCGCGGTGCCTGCGGTGCGGGCTGTCCGGCCACTTGTACGAAGACCGTGTCTTACGAGTGCCTGGAGTCCTCGCAGTTTCGCCAGGTCGTGACCTATGACTGTGGCACGCACCAGGGTTGCCGGGTGCATGACGACTGTCTCGATGCGTGCCTGCAGAACAGCGCCGGCGGCGGCAATTGCGCGGCGCGATGCGACGAACAGGTGATGGAACGCTTTGGCTTCGAGTCAACGTTTTCGTGGCTGGACGGGGGCGGTCCCTACGACGGCCGCATCAACTTCCAATACACGCAGGATGCTCCCGGCGCACAGGAACCCACTTACCGCTGCCCCGATGGCGCGAGCCGGCAATGCCT
>CAZTIB010000192.1:0-14111 GCA_964613615.1 uncultured Chromatiaceae bacterium | reverse complement strand
CAGGGTGGCCCCGAGCTGCCGGCCGCGCGGCAGCGTGATGCCAAACCCCCGCGGGCTGTTGCTGGGCGGCTCATCGCCGGCCTGCGGGTAGGACTGCAGGAAGCCGCTCTGCAGATCGAAGTAGCGCTGGATGTCCACCGCAGTGTCGTCATCCAGGAGATTCTTGGCCCACAGGGTCAGTTCCCAGGCATCCGCGTCGACGCCGACGCGCAGGCCTACCAGGTGCCGGTCCCCGGTCTCGATCAGGTTGTGTTCCTGCGCGTAGCGTGAAGACTCATAGCTCCAGTCCGCGATCACAAAGCCGGTGACAAAACGTGACAACGGCCGCCGGTAGTCCAGCACGGCCGACGCGGTGGTCACCGGCACCCGGGGCAGGCGATTGCCCGACACGTCGCCCAGCTGATTGGTCTGTTCCACGCTGCCGTCGCTGCCGCGCAAATCCGCTTCGTCCGGACTGACATAGTCCTGGAATGTCGCGTCCACCCAGCTATAGGTGAAATCGAGTTGCAGCGCGTCGGTCAGCAGCAGGCCGAACTCGGCTTCTACCCCATAGATCCGCGTCTCGTTCGCGTTGGTGAGCAACGACGCGGTGCGGCCGTCGGCCAGCTCTGCCAGCGTGGTGAGCTGTTGGTCATCCACGTCCATCCGGTACGCTGCCAGTACGTAGCTGGCCCGCCCGCCGCTGCTGGCGCCCTTAAGCCCCAGCTCGTAACTCCACACGGTCTCCTCGTCAACGAAGCGCAAGCTCTCGTCCGGCACCTCGGCATTGAAATCAGCCGGCTTCGTGCCCTTCGCCACGTTGGCGTAAAGACGCAAGTCGTCGCGGACCGCGAAGTCGAGGGTCACGCGCGGATTCCAGCTGCGTGATGTGTCGGAGAATGGCGTTTCCAGTGGTGTGCCGGTGCCGTCGTTCGCGCGATTGCGCACCTTCACCTGGTCCCGGGACCAGCGTAGCTCCGCGCCAAGCCGCCAACGGGCTCCCAGGTCGCGTTCCACCGCCCCGAAGACCGCGAAGTTATCCACCTGGTCGCGGGTCAGCGGGCTCGGGCTGTAATCGACGATCACGTTACCGGCGCCGTCGTCGTAGACGCGCTGGTCAGCGGTCTCTTCGAATTTCCCGTCGTAGGCGTAGAGACCCGCGGACCACTGCCAGTCACTATCCGGCGACGAACTGAGTCGCAGCTCCTGGGAGAAATCCGTCTGCTCCAGTTCGTCGCGCTTGGTAAACAGCCCCGGCACGATGAAGAACAGCGGGTCGTAACCGGCGAAGGACAAATCGAAACCCCGCGACACGTCGTCGTCCACGTAGCCCGTCAGGCTGGTGAATTGCAGTCCGGCGGGCAGCGACCAGTCCACGCGCAGCGTGGCCAGCCAGCGGTCCAGTTCGGACCCGGACCCGGAGCCACCCGCTGCATCCAGCAGGTCGGTCGCGAGGGTCACCCTGTCGGGTGTCGAGGCCGAACCTACGTAGTACTCCCGCGCCCGCGGTGCTGCGGGCGTGCGCTCGCAGCAGTTGTTGCGCGTGCGCGGCTGCAGCGTCACCGGAAAGTGCCCGTCGTCGGTGGACTGCCAGCCCAGCTTGCCGGTCACCGTGAGCGCGGGGCTGGCTGCCCAGACCAGTTTGCCGGTGGCATCCGCCTGCTTCTCGTCGCCAATCTTGTCGCCGTCGCGGGTGTTGTTGTACTCACCCCCGTACTCCCCGTAGCTGCCGGCCACAAAGAACTTCAGACTGTCTACCAGCGGACCTGATACCCACGCGTTGAAACCAAAAGTGTCATGCTCTGCACCAATCGCGCGGAACTCGCCGTGCAATTCATCGCCCGGTGCACGGGTCACATAGTTGATCGCGCCGGCGTAGGTCCCGCGACCGTACTGCGCGGCCTGCGGTCCGCGCATGATTTCCACGCGCTGCAGGTTGTAGAGCTCCGACGGTTGCACCGAACCGCCGACATACACACCGTCGATGAAGGTCGTTGCGGCCGCCGTATTGGCAATGCCGTTGCGAATCGTGGTCAGGCCACGAATCGTCGGCCGGTACGAGGACGGCTGCCGGCCCTTGTCGGATTCGAAAGAAAAACCGGGCGTGAACCGGGCCACGTCCTCCAGTCGCAGCAGACCGAGATCGGAAATCGCCGCGCTGTCGAAGACCGACACCGCCACCGGCACCTCCAACAGGGACTCTTCCTGCTTCCGCGCCGTGACCACGATTTCGTCGATTCCAACGAGGTCGATCTGCCCGAAGGCCACGGGCGGCAGGAGCAGGACAGCGGCAAAAGCTGAAAAGCGGTGAATCACTGACAAGCTGAACTCAGGCGTCCGGGCGGGGCCCGGTCAGAATCGGCCAGTACACCCAGCTGACTAACGCAAAGCTCGCGACCCACCCAGCCGCCGCCACGTCGATCCAGGCGAGATAAGCGCTGGCTGACAACGGACCGAGCACGCGCGCGGCAACCGCTAACGTAAAGATGCCGTAAGCGAGAACCGTCAGTGGCGCCGCGTGCAGTGGCCGGCCGGTGTGACCCAGCGCCACCCGTGTGGTCACGGCCAGGATCATGCTGCCGGTCACGCCCATTGCCAGCGCATGCACGGCGGCCGTCGGCGGCAACCAGTTCGTGAACGCGGCAACGGCCAGCAACGCGTAGCCCACCGGGAACCACGCGTAGGCGACGTGCAGAATCAATACGAGTGGCTCGGACGTGGTCGCGAGACCCCGCCACCGCGCCAGGCGCAGGCCGTGCAGGACCGCCGCAGCGACTGCGAGCCCACCGACCCACATCGACCAGGGCGCAATCGCTGCGGCCAGTCCGGTACCGAGAGTCGCCACCACGACCAGCGGTTCAAGTGCGCCGCCGGCGGTCGGCAAGCGCGCCTCGCCGCGCAGGCGCAACCAGTTCGCGGTAAAGCTCGGCACGATGCGCCCGGCAATCACTGTAATCAGCAGCAGCACCAGGTGCATCGCAAGGTAGATCGCCGGTCGCTCAAATCCGGGTAACCATCGCAGCGTGCCAAGGTGATAACCGAGATTCAGCGCCGCCAGCAGCAGGATAATCGCAACGATCGGCAGGTTGCGTCGGCTCGCCCCGGCGATTACCTCCCTGGCGAAGACCAGTGCGAGCAGCACCGGGAACAGCAGATCGAGTGACACGCGGAGACCGGCAGGCAGCACCGTCACCCACAACATGGCCCCCCGGCCGGCCAGCCAGGCCGCCAGCAACCCGACAAGGATGGCCCCGCGGAGCGGGGGCCGGCCGGTCCAGGTTGCCACCGCGGTCAACGCAAAACCCGCGACAGCCGCCATGACGAAACCGAAGAGCATTTCGTGGGCGTGCCACAGCGGGTCGGGGCTGCCCATACCCAGCGCACTGAAACCGTGCAACCCGAGCGTCCACAGCGCTACGATAGCGATCGCGAACCAGCCGTTGCACAGGAAGAACGGACGAAACGCGTAGCTGAGAAAGCTGGGGCTGTTAGGGGACATATCGCTGACGCATGATAGTTCATCGCCCGGCGCCACAAGGTTAAGATACTGGGCATCGAGAGCTCGGCGACAGGGTGCGCAATCCCGTCGAGACACTTCGCGGTCCTGAGGGAGCGGCCAGCCGGTGTTCAAGGAAGTCCTGGAAGTTCTGCGCTATCGCCTGGAGCGACTGTTCGTGCGCGAAACGGCCGGGCAACTGGCCATTATCCTATTCCTGGTCGCGCTGGCCACACTCATTGGCATGAGCGCACAGTTCTTCGGCCTGTTCTCCGAAGAGAACATGGACGTGGCCAGCATTCCGCGCGATATCGACAGCGGCTTCTGGGATTCGCTGTGGTGGACGCTGCAGCGTGTGCTGTACCTCAGCCGGCTGGAGACGGTTTACGGCGGGACCCTCGTCATCGTCATCTACGCGGTGTTCCTGACCCTGGTCGGCATGGTGGTCTTTGCGACCGTCCTGTCGCTCGTCACGACCGTGATTGCGAATACCACGGAGTCGCTGCGCAAGGGCGACACGCTGGTCAAGGAACGCGGCCACGTGCTGTTGCTGGGGTGGAACAACAAGATGTTAGGGGTGCTGCGCCAGCTGGCCCAGCTGCAGCCCGGCTGTCGGGTCGTGCTGCTGTCGACCCGGGAGGTCGACGACGTGCAGGACGCGCTGCGGCTCGCGGGCATCGACAAGGAACCGCTGACGATCATCCTGCGTTCCGGTGACCCGAGCCGGCTGGCCGAACTGGAACGGGTGGCCTTCGACCAGGCTGCCAGCATCATCGTGATGTCACCCGCCGACACTGCCGACGGTGTCAGCGGCGACAGCGAGGTCATCAAGATCATCCTGCAGCTGGTCAACTATGCCAAGTGGGCACAACCGGAGGTCGCACTCGTTGCAGAGGTCGCGCAGGAACGCAATTACGAGCTCGCGGAGATCGCCAGCAAGGGCCGGGTCCAGCTGGTGTCCTCGAGCACCGTCATAAGCAAGGTCATCGTGCAGTCGATGCGCAACCCGGGCCTGGTTGACGTATACCGCGAACTGCTGGACCGGATCGGTAACACCATCACTGTTGCCAACATCAAGATGTGTGCGGACCAGGAACTGGGGCAGGTCAGCTACGGATTCAGCGACGCGGTGCCTATCGGTGTCGCGTGGGACGAAAAGCGCGATGGCCGCGTCGTGCACAAGACGGGACTAAACCCCGAGCCGGACTACCCGATTGCCGACGACGAGAAGCTGGTGTTGCTGAGTCGCGGTTTGCCTGCCAAGTTCAAAATGCCGAGCGAGAGCTATCAGTCCACCACGGCCCGCGACGGCACCCCCCGGGTGCGGCTGCCGGAAAAAGTCCTGCTGATTGGCTGGAACGACAATATCTTCGACATCCTGATGGAGCTGGATGCGCACTCGGAGCGCGGCACGGAGGTCACAATTTTGTCTGCCGTGCCCGAACGGGATGCCCGGCGGCGCGTCGAGGACTCGATCGAACGTCACCTCGATAACCTGCGCCTGCACTTCATCGAAGGCGACAGCGTGCAAGCCAACGCGTACAAGGAACTGTCCCTGGGAGGCTTCCAGAGCATCGCGGTGCTGGCGGACGTGTCGGCGGGCGAATCCGACGTGGACGCCCGTACGCTGCGAACCATGTTGCGGCTGGACGATCAGCTGAAGACGGCGGGCAAGCGCCCGCACCTGGTGCTCGAACTGCTGGTCAGAACTGCCCAGGAACTGGTCAACCAGCTTTGCGTCGACGATGTCATCATCAGCTCCGTCGCGGTGAGCGCGCAGCTCGCGCAGATTTCACAGCAGGTCGAGCTCGGGCCGATTTACCGTGAGCTGCTCAGTGCCGGTGGCGTGGAAATCAGCCTGCGACCGGCCGATGACTACGTCGAACCGGGGCGCGCCTGTCGCTTCGCGGACCTGATGTTCGCTGCCCAACAGAAACAAGAAATCGCGCTGGGGCTGCGCACAGGCAACGGCAACGGCGGGAAACTCTGGCTGAACCCGGATCGCGCCCAGGCCTGGGAGCTCAGCGACCAGGATCGCGTGGTGGTGCTGGCCCAGCAGGTATACCGCTAGGCGAGATACTTCTCGATCTTTTCCAGCAGCCGTTTGAAGTTCACGGGCTTGGTGTCGTAATCGTCGCAACCGGCGGCCAGCGCCTTTTCCTCGTCGCCCTGCATGGCATGGGCAGTGAGCGCGATGATCGGTACGGCCGACATGTCCGGGTTGCCCTTGATCTGGCGGGTGGCCTCCCAGCCGTCCATCACGGGCAGACTGAGGTCCATCAGGATCAGGTCCGGCGACTCGCTGGCAGCCAGGTTGACCCCGGCCTCGCCGTCCTCGGCCATCACCACTTCGAAACCCTTGCGCAACAAGCGCCGGGACAGCATATCCCGGTTCATCTCGTTGTCTTCCACTAACAGGATTTTTGCCATTTCAAGTCGCAGTATTGGTCGGTGATTATTGGGCCGCGGCGCCGGAAGACGCCACCAGCCGCCTGATGTTCTGAATGAGTTGCTCGCGGCCGTAGGCGCCCTTGGCCAGGATCTGCTCGACGCTTCCATCAAGTTTTTGCTGATCCTCGGGCGTCAGATCTTTGGCTGTGACCACGATCACCGGGATATTCTGCCACGCTTCGTGCTGCCGCATCTCGTGCAGAAACTGAAAACCGTCCATCACCGGCATCATCAGGTCCAGCAGCACCAGCCCCGGGGCCTGACGCTCCATCACCTCGAGGGCCTCCTGGCCATTGGCCGCCTCGTTCACGGCCCAGCCATCTTTCTGCAGCGTGCGGGCCAGCAGCGCGCGGGTGTCTGCATCGTCTTCCACCACCATCACCGGGCAGGATCCGCGCTCGCAGCGGTAGCGCAGCAGGGCTTTGACCAGCGCGTCGCGCTCCACGGGTTTGGTCAGGTAGTCGGTGGCGCCGAGGGAGTACCCGCGGCTCTTGTCGTCCACCATCGTGACCATCACGACCGGAATCTCTGCCAGGTGCGGGTCGGCCTTGATCGCACGCAGTACAGCCCAGCCATCCATATCCGGCATCATCACGTCCAGCGTGATGGCCGCCGGTCGCAGTTCGTGGGCAAGGCGCAGACCCTCTTCGCCACTGGTGGCCGTCACGACGTCGAAACCGTCACGGACCAGGAAGCGCTCGATAATTTCACAGGCTTCCGGATCGTCATCGACGACGAGAATAGTCTGGCCGGGCGCCGGTGCTGCATCGGTCTGTTTTGCCAACTCCGTTGCGACATCCCGGACGGCAGCGGCAGGCTGAGCAGGACGCTCGGCGCCCGGCAACGCCACCGGCACCGCGATCGTGAACTCGGATCCCTGGCCCGGCTCGCTGCGCACCGTGATGTCGCCGCCGAGCATCCGGCAGAAGCGCCGCGAAATGGTCAAGCCAAGACCTGTACCGCCATACTTCCGCGTCGTGGATACGTCTGCCTGCGTGAACTCTTCAAACAGCGAATCCATCTTGTCGGCCGGGATGCCAATGCCAGTATCGGCGACGCTCAGGACCAGCATTTCCCCGCCCGGAGTCGATTGATGACCGACCCGCAACGTGACTTCGCCATCGTGCGTGAACTTGGCGGCATTGCTGAGCAGGTTGAGCAGACACTGCTTCAGTTTGGTCAGGTCCTGGAAGACCGACCCGGGATCTTCATCCCGCACCAGCTTCAGGCTGTTGCCGTTCCTTGCCACCAGCGGCGCCACCGTGGCCGTCACCTCGTCCAGCAATTCGCTGACGTTCACCTCTTCGCCGAACAGTTCTGCCTTGCCTGCTTCAATCTTCGACAGGTCCAGCACGTCGTTGATCAGTGCCAGCAGGTGACTGCCGGCCTGCTTGATCTTTTTCAGGTCAGGCCCGAATACATCCTGCTCGAGGTCCTCGGCCTCCTCCATCAGCATCTCGCTGTAACCGAGAATGGCATTCAACGGCGTGCGCAGTTCGTGGCTCATGTTGGCCAGGAACGCGCTCTTCGCGATGTTGGCCTGCTCGGCTGCCAGCTGGGCAGCCTTCAGCGTCAATTCCGCTTCCTTGCGCTCGGTGACATCGAACAGCGTGCCGTCCACGATGGTACGCCCGGTGGTTTGATCAACGCTGCACTTGCCCCGGGAATTGACCCATCGCAGGTGTCCGTCAGCATGGATTACCTGGTACTCGATGTCGAAGGCATCGCCCGACTGCATCGCGGCCATAACGGTCTGTTGCACCCGTTCCTGATCGTTGGGACAGATGAGCTTGCCGATTCGGCCGACGCCATGGTTGATGAAATGCGCTGGCGGCATACCGCAGATTGACTCGATCTCCTCGGTCATCAGTTCCATGATCTGGCCACCACTGTCTTCACCGTGATCCATGTAACGGTAGACGGCGCCCGGCACGTTCTGAATCATGGATTCAATGAGCTGCTCGCGGCGAACGATCTCGCGCTGCGCCTTCGAGCGCTCGAATACCCGGCTGAGCTGCTCGCCGACTTTGCCCATGATCTGCACGAATTCTTCGTCCCGGGGCAGCACTTCCGCGGCGAAGAACTCCAGCACGCCTTCCACTTCACCACCGAGGGACACCGGGATCGCGAACGCAGAACGCACGCCGGCTGCTTGCGCAGCATTGGTCCGCGTAAAGTTGGCGTCCTGTTCGATATCTTCGATCCATGCCACCTCGCCCGATTGCAACACCCGGCCGGGCAGCCCTTCTCCGCAGCAAAAAACCTGGTCTTTGCCAAGATCACGAAACTTGCGGTACGCGTCACTCTCGCCCAGGCACCAGTGGTCGCCCGGCAGCAGCGTGTCCGGGTTCTTCGGGCAGACCGTGTAGGCATGGCCAATGGGCCAGCCCGTGGCCGCGCAGACCGCGTCGATGATCCCCCGCAGGGCGACATTCACCGTCTCGGCCTCGGCCGCAATGTCGGCGGCGCGCAGCAGCAGGGTGGACTCGAGTGTCTGGCGCCGAAGTTCAGCCGTTTCCCGGGCCTGGACCGTCAGATCGCGGACAGTCGCCAGCACCACCTCTTTGGCGCCAGCGTGTGTGACGCTGAGGCTGATGGATATCGGCAGCGGCGTGCCGTCCTTGCGCAGCCCGCTGAGAATTCGCCCACCCGCCATGCCCCGGGCCTGGGACTCCTGCATGTAGCTGTCGCGCAGCTCCGGGTGCCCCTGCCGCGACGCCCGCGGCACCAGCATTTCCACCGGTTGGCCGATCAACTCCTCGCGGCTGTAGCCGAACAGGGCCTCCATCTCCTGGTTGGCCAGCAGGATGCGGCCGTCCGTTTCCACCAGCACCATGCCGTCCGGCGCAGCATCGAGGATGGCCCGGAAATCCAGGCCCGCGGCATTGCTGAGGTCATCCATCCGGCCAAGGATACCGTCTGGCAAAGACCGGGGCATAACGGCTCACGGCGCCACCATGGCGCGGTCTGGCGGACGGAACGAAAACGGCTGCCTGCGCAGCGACTGGCGGGATCAGAAGCGCCCGGCACCCACGAAATGGTCGCGGTAGTGGGCTTCCGTCAGGCTCGCCACCGACACCGGCTTGCCCGTCGACGGCGCGTGCACGAAGCGCTGCCCGCCGAGGTAGATGCCGACGTGGGAAACCTTGCGTTCGTAGCTGAAGAACAGCAGATCGCCCGCCCGGGCCTCGGTGACGGGAATCGGCCTGGCCGCCCGGAACTGCTGCGTGGAGGTGCGCGGGACGCTCAGGCCGGCGGCCTGGTAGGAATAAAACACCAGGCCACTGCAATCGAAGCCATCCGGCGCGTGCCCGCCGTAACGATAAGGCGAGCCCACGAGCGAGGCTGCGGTCCGCGCCGCGTGCTCGCCCACCGCGCTGACCGGCGCGCCGCGTAACTGGTAGGATTCGGCCTGCTCCGGCGGGGCGGCCTTGTGGGAGGAGCACCCGCTGAGGACCACGCAGGCCAGCGCCGCTAAGCAAAATTGCCGTGCTGAACTACCCATAATCCTTTCCGTATAGCCGGCGCCCAACCGGGATCAACTCGCATCATCAATATGGCTAAACGGCAGGACAATTGCGAATGAGCCGGTCACGAAAACGGCAGCGGCTGGTTCGCCAGCACCCGTGGCTGAGTCTGTCGGCATTGCTATTGCTCGTAGTCGCCGGCTGGCTGTTGTACCTCGATATCACCGTCACGCAGAAATTCGACGGTCGACGCTGGGACTTGCCCGCGCAGGTCTACGCCCGGCCCCTGGAACTCTATGCCGGCCTCGAAATGCCGCGGGCGCAGCTCGAACGGGAGTTGTTGCGGCTGGGCTATAGACAGGTCCGGCAAGTGCCCCGCCAACCCGGCAGTTTCCGCCGCACGCGCCGCGGCATCGAGCTGATGAGCCGGGAGTTTCGTTTCTGGGATGAATTGCGGCCGCCGTCGCCGCTGGCCATCGAGTTTTCCGACGGGCAGGTCACCCGGCTGACCAGCGGCGCGACGGAGTTTGCGGTGGCGCGTCTCGACCCGCTGCTGGTGGGAAGTATTTTCCCGACCCATGGTGAAGACCGGCTGATCGTGGCCCCGGACCAGACGCCTGAAGTGCTCGTGGCGGCGCTGAAGGCGGTGGAAGACCGGCGCTTCGATGAGCATCACGGCGTCGACCCCCGGGCCCTGGCGCGGGCCATTGTGGTCAACGTACGCAGCGGCGAACTCACCCAGGGCGGCAGCACGCTGACGCAGCAGCTGGTGAAAAACTATTTCCTGGATAACCGCCGCACCCTGTGGCGAAAAATCCGCGAAGCCGCGATGGCGCTGATCCTCGAATGGCACTACGACAAGAGCGACCTGCTGAACGCCTATATCAATGAAATCTATATGGGCCAGGACGGCAACCGCGCGATTCACGGCTTCGGCCTCGCCAGCCAGTACTACTTCAGCCGGCCGCTCGACGAACTGGAACTGCACCAGCTCGCGCTGCTCGTGGCGATGGTCAAGGGTCCGGCCTACTACAACCCCGCGCGCCAGCCGCAACGGGCGCTGGAACGCCGCAATCTGGTGCTGCAGATCCTGGCCGATAAGGAAGCCGTGACCGCCACCGAGGCCGCCGCCGCGCAGGCACGCAAACTCGACACCTGGGACCGGCAATCAGCCGGCGCGACCTACTACCCGGCTTTCCTGCAGCTGGTGCGCGCGCAGCTCGCCGAGCAGTACCGCGACGAGGATCTGACCAGCCAGGGTTTGCGCGTATTCACTGGACTGGATCCTCTGGTGCAGGCGACCGCGGAGGCGAAATTGAGTGCAGGCCTCGCGAGCCTCGACCGGCGGGATCCTGGGGCTACGGACGGACTGGCCGGGGCCGTTGTGATCACCAGCGCGCAGTCCGGCGAGGTGCTTGCCGTGGTCGGTGACCGGCAAGCCGGCTTCGACGGCTTCAATCGCGCCCTGGACGCGCGCCGGCCCATCGGCTCGCTGGCGAAACCCCCCGTCTACCTGGCCGCGCTGCAGTCCGGCCGCTATCACCTGGCGAGCCTCGTCGACGACGAGCCAATCAGCGTCACGCTCGACAACGGCGACACCTGGGCACCACAGAACTACAGCGGTGAAACGCACGGTTCCGTGACCCTGCTGCGCGCGCTGGTGGAGTCTTTCAACCTCGCCACGGTGCGCGTCGGCATGGCCGTTGGCCCGGCGCAGGTGGCCGACACCCTGACCGCGATGGGCGGCCCGGCAGATATCCGGCCCTACCCGTCGCTGCTGCTCGGTGCGGTGGAAATGACACCGCTGGAAGTTGCCCAGGTCTACGGGACACTGGCGAACGGCGGTTTCCGCACGCCGCTGCGCGCGGTGCGCTCGGTCGTCGATGCCGAGGGCGAACCGTTGCAACGCTTTCCGATAGCCATCGAGCAGATTGCGGATCCCGGCACCGTCTACCAGCTGAACCAGGCCCTGGTGCAGGTGCTGCGCCGGGGCACGGGCCGCAGCGCGCGTGGCAAGCTACCGGCTGATCTCGTTGCGGCCGGAAAAACCGGTACCTCGGATGAATATCGCGACAGCTGGTTTGCCGGCTTCACCGGCCAGCACGTGATGGTGGTCTGGCTCGGTTATGACGACAATCGCCCCACCGGACTAACCGGAGCTTCCGGTGCGCTGCAGATCTGGGCTGCGATCATGAATGAACTGAACAGTGCCTCTTACGCGCCGCTGCCGCCGGCCGAACTCGAGAACCTGTGGGTCGATTACGAGACCGGCCTGCTGGCCAGGCCGGCCTGCGCAGACGTCGTGGAACTCGCGTTACCCGGCGATGCCAGGCTCGGCAGCAAACCCGGCTGCGGTCCGGGCCTGCACATGCTGGGGCGGCGCGCACGTGACTGGCTCGACGAGGTGCTGAACTGATGCGCGCAGCGCTGGCGATAATGGCTATCGCCCTTGCGCTCACCGGCTGCGCGGGCCCCTCCGTCCAGACTGCACCGCCAGCAGCATCCAGCGGCACAACAACGGCTGGCGACGGCGGTGCGGGCAGCGGCCCGGTGGTGGGCCGCAGTATCTCGCCGGCCGGCGATGCGCTGTTGGAGCAAAGTCGGCGGCAACGCCGCGCGGGCGAGTTTGCACAAGCCTCTGCATCGGTGGAACGGGCGATTCGCATAGAGCCAGACCACCCGGCCGTGTGGCTCGAACTGGGGCAACTACGCTTCGAGCAGGGCGACTATGCGCAGGCCGAGCAGATGGGTCGCAAGTCCCTGAGCCTGGCGATGCAGGGAAGCGTCGCGCAGTCGCAGGCCTCACAATTGATTGCCGATGCGCAACGCGCGGAGAAACGGCCTTGAACGTGCCGAGTCCCAGGACAAGGAACGCCGCCGCGTGGCCCACGCGGACTCTCCGTTCACTGCTGACCTTGCTGGCCTTGAGCGTCGCGTGGCCAGTGACTGCACAGATGAACGACCCCAAGTACGCCGACTACTTCCTGTTCGGTCGCTTCGGCGAGATCTGCACGATGTGCGAGGTGGTCGTGCTCTGCGAAACGTCGGACGTTGACGCGCAAAGAGAAAACATTCCCGAGTCTGGCAGCTTCACTGTCTACCATATACAGACGCGCACCTTCTGGTCGCAGATCGCCACGATCTGGGAATGGTTTATACGGAACTTCGATGACACCGCGGCCGACGGCCACGAGCGACCGGTGCGGGTCTACGACGTGACAGACGGCAAGTGGCCATTACCCCGGAAAGTCCAGGCAAGAGTTTCACTGGAACCGCCGGTGATCGCGCTGGACGACTATGAAATTGATCGCACCAACCGGCGCTGGCGTCGGGGTCCGGAGCTGAAGCCGGCGGGCTATTGCCAGCGACTGCCCCTGTGGGAGTCGATTGCGATCATCGACGACCGCAAACCATCGGCGTTCCCGCTGTGAATGACACCGTGACGACGGCCGACGGTCTCTGGCAGCTGCAGTGGATTCGCGGGCACCTGCTGCGCACCACCGGCGTAGTGCTGCACATCGTGCTGCGCACCCTGTTCGGGATCTTCTGGCTGGCGGCCGGCGTCAACAAGATCCGCAAGGACTGGCTGACCTCGGATATCCTGAATGAAATCTTCCTCGACCGACTGACGGAACTACCACCCGACAGTTTCGCCGTGCTGTACCTGCAGTCGTTCGCGATTCCGCTCTACGAGCTCGTGGCCTGGGTGGTCACTTTCGGCGAACTTTATGCGGCCATCGGCCTGTTGCTGGGCCTGACCACCCGCTGGGCCGCGGGGGTGAGCCTGTTTATCCTGGTGAACCTGGCGATCGGCGGCTACTACGACGCGTCGCTGATCCCGTTTTTTATTCTGAATTTCCTGTTCCTGGCCAAGCCTTCCGGGCAGTGGCTTGGCCTGGACCGCTGGCTGGCACGGCGCTTCCCGGATTCGCGCTGGTTCAGCTAGCGGGAGGCGTCACCCGGGCCCCGAAATAATCGGCGCGGCTGGTGCACCCGCCGGACGCCGCCTGTTCTGACCTACAATATGGCGAACCGCCTGGACCCGCTGCAAACCCTGGACATGAATACCGCTGCCACCGCTCACAACCTGGAGCACGCCGACAAGGCGCGGCTGATGAAGCTCGCAACCAGCGCGTCGGTGCTGGTGGCCGGCACGCTGATCACCATCAAGGGTGTCGCGTGGTGGCAGACCGGCTCCGTCGCGATGCTGGGCTCGCTGCTGGACTCGGTGCTGGACGGCGTGGCGGCGGGCCTGAACCTGTATTTCGTGCGCCGGGCATTACAGCCGGCCAGCCACCAGTATCGTTTCGGGCACGGCAAGGCCGAGCCTATCGGCGGGATGTTCCAGGCCATCATCATCGGCGCGTCCGCGCTGTTCCTGATTGCCGAGTGCGGGCGACGACTGCTGGAACCCGCCATGCCGACGAACAGCCAGCTGGGCATCATCATCATGGTCATCGCTTCCGTGCTGGTCGGACTACTGGTTATGTTCCAGCGCTTCGTGGTGAAGCGCACCGGGTCGCTGATCGTGTCTGCCGATGCGCTGCACGGCCTGGGCGACGTGGGCATCAATATCGGCGTGATCGTCGCGCTGCTGATATCGACGCAATTCAATGCGCCCTTCGTGGATCCGGTGATCGGCATACTGCTGGCCTTCGTGCTGATCCGCGGTGCGTGGGAAATCGGCGCCGGTGCCATCGGCCAGCTCATGGACCAGG
>CAZTIB010000191.1:0-5040 GCA_964613615.1 uncultured Chromatiaceae bacterium | reverse complement strand
GTGGTCAACCCGGTCAGGATGCCCTGGCCCATCTCGGTCTTGTGGATCTGCAAAACAATGCCGCCTTCCGGCGTGACCTGCAGGAAGGCGTTGGGCTGCAACGCGCCTGGTATGCCGTTGGGAAAGGGAGGCGGCTCCTTTTCCCGGGTCAGTGCGAAACCGAGCGCCAGGCCGCCACCGACTACACCAGTGGTAAGCAGAAAACCGCGACGAGAGATAGCCATCGTCAAACCTCCTCGCCCTGACCAGGGGCAGACTGCTCGGCGGCCAGGTGGATGGCCTCGCGGATGCGCTGGTAGGTGCCGCAGCGGCAAAGGTTGCCAGACATTGCCTCGTCAATGTCCGCATCGCTAGGCTGCGGATTCGCGGCCAGCAACGCGGCGGCAGACATGATTTGCCCGGACTGACAGTACCCGCATTGCGGTGCGTTCCTAGCGACCCAGGCACGCTGCAGGGGATGGGAAGACGTGGGCGATAAACCTTCGATAGTGGTAACCATCCGCCCTTCCACCTGTGCCGTGGCGACTATGCAGCTGCGCATGGGCACCCCGTCGACGTGCACGGTGCACGCACCGCACACGCCGATGCCACAGCCGAACTTTGTGCCCGTCAGCGCAAAGTCTTCACGCAGGGCCCAGAGCAGGGGCATGTCGGGGTCGCCGTCGAACTGACGAACTTCACCGTTTATATTCAGCTTGAGCATGGTCTCATTTACCCAGGTTGTCAGTCATTTCAATATCTGTCCGGCACAGACTTCAGCACGGAGTCGTTCAAAACTTCCGGCGACGGAAAACTGCGCTTGCTGTGGGCCACGCCAAGGTCGAGCAGGAACTCGCACTGCAGGTACCCCGCCAGGGCCGGATTCACGACGGGGACGGGCAGGTGTTCGGCCAGGTACTGGTGCGACTGGTACATGGTAGTGGAACCGAGGACGATCACCGCCGCGCCGTCGTCTTCAATCGCCCGGTGCGCCGCTTCTTCGAGCGCCTGGAAGACGACTTCTTCCTTGCCGGTCAACAACTCGTCCAGGTCCGGACGGGTGTCGATGTCACGAATTGAAGCCAGGCGGTCTTCCAGACCATGACGCGCGATGACTTTGCGGTAGGCCGGACTCCAGCGGTCCCACAACGTCAGAATGGAGAATTTCGTGCCGAGACTCGCCGCCAGCAGGAACGAGGTTTCGCCCGCACCGACCACCGGGATACTGAGCCGGGAGCGCACTGCTTCAATGCCGGTATCCGTCACGGTGTCGATGCAGACGGCGTGGTAGCCCTGGTCCTCTGCCGTGCAGGCCGCGTCAAGAATAAATGCAGACGCGAGTACGTCCTCGTAATAAGAGTCGAGAATTCGCGCGCCTTCGCGGGGAAAAGCGAAATCGACCTGGGAACCCGGACGCTTGAGGGCATCCGGCACCTGGCCGGCGAACAGCGGGTGCGCTGCCTGAGGTGCCGGCACCGGCAAAAGCATCAGGATCTTGCGGGTCGTATCCACCGCGCTTTAGGGCCCTCGCGTTAAATTGGTGGCGGGAGATTCGGTATCAGGATACACCGGTGGCGTGAGCGCATGCCTTTGCAACTCGACTACTGGCCAGCAGACCCGGCAATTCGGGCAGTCGAATGGTCCAAACGAGCAGCCGGCGACCCGCTGCGTCGGAACCCGGTTTATTCGGCGGCCTTCAGGCCGGCTCTTGCCCCCCGGGCGGCGGGGGCCTTTGTTCCAGCCAGACGATAAACAAAGCGTAGCTCAGGCCGAGCACAATCGGGCCGACGAACAGGCCGATAAGCCCGCTGGCCAACATGCCACCGACCACCCCTATCAGGATGACGGGCATTGGCACTTCCAGGCCGCGGCCGAGCATCAGCGGCTTTAAGAAGCCGTCTGCAAACGAGAAGAATACCGACCAGATTGCGAACGGGATTGCCGTACCCGCATCGGCCGTGGCGAATACGAAAATGATGATCGGGAGAAACAACAGCAGCATGGGTATCTGCGCAATGGCGAACAGCAACGCGATAACGGACAACAGACCCGCGGCCGGTACGTTAGCAACAAACAGACCCACAGCAAGGAAGAAGGTCTGTATCAGTGCGATGCCGAGTACGCCCCGCACCACGCTGAGTATGGTGTCACGGCACAGGTCCAACAGTTTGTTGCCGCGCTCGTCTGCCAAGCGGACGAACAGTGCCCGGAACAGCCTGGCGCCCGCTTCGGCATTCGCCAGCAAAGCTGCGCCTATGATGATGGACAGTACGAACAATAGTATGTCCACCCCGGTGCCGAGGGCTTTGCCGAGCAGCCAACCCGAGAAGGCCCGAATCTGCGGCTGAAATTTGTCCACCAGCTCATCCAGGTTGCTAGAGGCGAGGCTCCAGGTGTCGTAGAGCTGCTTGCCGACGACAGGTAGCTCGGCAACCCGGTCCGGCGGGGCCGGCACATTCACATCTCCGGCCTCGAGCTGCTGCGCGAGCCCTTGGGCGCTGGTCAGTACCGACTGACTGAGAAATACCGTCGGGGTAATCAGGACGGCGAGAGCCAGCAACGCGAACAGGGTTGCGGCGAGCCCGCCGCGCCCGCCCAGCATATTCTTCAGCCGGCTGAAACCGCCGTGACCCGCCACAGCGATAATGATCCCCCAGACCAGCGGACCCAGGAACGGGCTGAAAATCTGGAAACTCCACAGTGCCAGAAGCACCACGATTCCGATGCGGATCACGACCTCCATAATCTTGCGCGTTAACGCCGGATCGGCAGTTAAGGACATTGATGTATTCATGGTGAAACTCCTGACTCACGTCCTCCTATCGAGGACCCGCGCTATGACAGGTGGGCATGGTGGATCTTGCCGGCCTGTCGATCAAGGAGAAACGCGGGAGGGTGCAACGACAGGGGCAACGCTCTCAGCGCAAGTCTGCAGTCAGGCTGGAGTCATGTCGGCTCGCCACACCACCGAAAGTTTTGTGGCAGGTCCCGGCTGACGCCCGGGCCGGGGCGCAGCCGCCAGTGCACAAAGCGAATCGCCCGCCGAAATTGCGACTTGCTCGGAAAGCGCCAATACCTCCCTTCGCTATACTGCTGATCAGAGCAATACCCTCGCCAGACGACCTGACGAACCCGATCAAATAATGTCTTCGCCCTTGAAAACGCCATTCCAATCGTTAGCAACCGGTTTCGAGCTGGATGACGACCTTATTCTTTTCGCCCGAGCCTCGGGCGACCTTTTCCTGCTTAACCCGACGGCAGCACTGGTCTGGCAGGGCCTGTCGGACGGTATGGGCCTCGACGACATCATCACGACGCTGGCCACCGCAGCTGATCAATCCCGGCAGCAAGTTGAATCTGACTGCGCCTCCCTGATCGCGGAGTGGCAAGAATCCGGACTCATGGCCGGCGGGCAGCCGTCGCCTGCAAAGACTCGCGAAACGCCAGTTGCGTGGTGGGAAGACAACCTTGAGCCAGCCAAGCCGTTGGACTTTCAGCCCAGCCTCGTCAAGGTGTATCGAATTGTCGATTTCCAGTTTTGTTTGAGAACAGCAGATTCGCCCACCGGTTGCCAGGCTCACGAGCTCCTGGCGCACCTCGAGATGCCCGACAGCGAAACGGTTGATTCCAACCTGGACGTAATCTTTCGCGATGACCAATGGTGCCTGTATTACAACGGGCACCTCGTTGATCAGTGTGCCGATACCGAGGGCGTCGTGCCCATGGTCCACGGCAACCTGATGCTCGCAGCTTACCGACGATCACACTGTCTCGTTGCTCTGCACGCTGCAGCGATCATCGCGAACGATCGCTGTGTACTGTTGGCCGGCGTGCCGGGCAGTGGCAAGTCGACCCTCACGGCAGCCCTGCTGGCCAACGGCTTCGGCTTCTGCGCTGACGACACGGCGCTGCTGACACCGCCGCCGATCCGGGTTCGGGGCGTACCTTCGAGGCTGGGACTGAAAGAGGGCTCCTGGCCAGTGGTTCGCGAGCTCTGGCCGGAGCTCGATTCCCTGCCCGTGCATTGCCGTGCCGACGGGAAGCGAATCCGCTACCTGATGCCGGATGACGTCATGTCGGCCGCGCCGTCGGATGCAGCACAAACGGCGCACGTACTCGTGTTTCCCCACTACCAGCCGGGCTCGCCGACAGTCATGCAGCCACTGCGCCGCGCGGATGCCCTGCTGAAACTGACCGAGTCAGGCTACGACATTCCCGACATCATCAACGACAATGTCGTGTCGGCCCTGATCGACTGGATGACCAGTCTCGATTGCTACGATTTGCGCTACAGCGATATGCAAGAGGCGGTCAGCCAGGTCGCCGGGACCGTGGCATGACAGCTGAAGAAGCCGCCTGGCACATTGTGGCCACGGGCCTGCTCGGGGAAAACCGCCCGGAAGCGAACGACGCGCTCGCCCGGGAGCTACAGAATGCCGGGGACCTGTGGCCGCAGATCATTCGCAGCGCGGACATCAATTTCGTCACCCCGGGCTTCTGGCAAGCACTAACCGATAAGGGACTGGACGGTTTCGTGCCAGCAGATGCTGCGCAGTACCTAGCTGCGATTTACGACATGAACCGGACGAGGAATGCCGCGCTCGAACTGCAACTCGACGAACTGATTCATGCCTGCAACGCGGCCGGCATTACACCGGGGCTCATCAAGGGCGCAGCGCATCTGAAGATCACTCTGCACGGCGACAAGGGTCTTCGCTTGATGACGGACCTGGATCTGGTCATCGAATCAGAGCGACTGCAAGGAACGGTGAATGTGCTCACGGGGCTGGGCTACGCGCCCTTGCCCGACGCTGGTATCGACGAGTCGCATCATCACCATCTACCGGCGCTTTTTCGCGCTGGTGACTATGGCAGCGTGGAAGTTCACAAGGAACCGATGAACTTGGAAGCCCAACCGTGCCTGAGTGCCGACGAGCTGTGGCGGGACTCAGTCGAAATCCATGACGGCAACCTGCGCTATCGCGTGCCTTCGCCAACCCACGCCGCGCTGCTAGCGATCGCTCATAGTGAAGTGGCGGATAGAAACCTGAAGACGTTATT
>CAZTIB010000190.1:0-26075 GCA_964613615.1 uncultured Chromatiaceae bacterium | reverse complement strand
GCTTAGTATCAGCGCCGTCACCAGTGCTAGCAGCGCCCAACGCGGTGTCGCCGTCGCCCCGGCTTGCTGGTGCGAACGAGTCACCATTCGCCGACCTCCGAGGGCTTTTTCGGTGCCCGGTAGATCATCACCGACATCACGCCAAAAGCCAGCAGGAACCAGCCCAGTTCAAGCATGTATTCGCGCGGATAGAGCCAGATTTCCGTGAGAATGCCCCAGCGGGAGGCGATTTCCACGCTGATCCACAGGATGTTGGCCGTGGGTATCGCATAGCGCAGGGCGGATGACGTGCGCCGGTACTTGATCAGCCGGCTGAAGCAGAAGCCGCCCCAGGTGATGGACACGAACACGGTGGCCGCCTCGGCGCCCAGCGCTGCGTCACCGAAGCCGACAAAAGCCGGATCAAAGACGAGCAGGTTCCACGCGTACATGAACCAGGTGACGTAGAAAGTCTCCATGAACGTGATCAGCGCGTAGTTGCGGTCGCGCGCGGTCTTGGTCCGGGGTCCGAGCCCCTCGCGCAGTGCGAGCTTCTCCTGGATCCACACAAACATATTGCAGCGCGTGTCTTTGTCGAAGATGTAGTAGGCGAGCATTGTGAATAGCACGCCGATGGTTGCAGCCATGATCAGGTATTCGGGTTCTGTAGTGACCGAGCCGTTTTCCATGCGCGGCATCAGGCCGAAGTTCTTCCGCCCGTAATACATATAAAAGAACTCGATCCAGGCCATCCAGATCAGCAGGCCGGCGCCGAAGCCTACCCAGGTGGCAAAGTTCTCGTGGCGCGACTTCACCCCGTACCACAGCGCCACGATGCCCAGGAAGCCGAGGCCGATGGACGCAATGTAGGTGTTGTCGTGGCCCAGCATTGCCTCGACGGCGCGCATGGCCGCGTGCCCCAGGCCAATGGCGAAGAGCATGATGATCGTGGTGATGATGCCGACAATGGGCGGCCGCCAGAGCCTGGAGCCTCCCGCCGCTGCGTTCTTTCCCGCCGCCGTTGTTGTCATCCGCACGCTCCTGATCCCGCTGTCAGGATCGATTTTATACAGCAGTGTATGAATATAGACAATCTTGTATGATTTCGGCATGGAAGCCAGGGTCACCCAGCCTCGGGGCGCGCTGCCGATACGCAGCAACAAAGTCGCGCAGCGACGCCAGCGCATGCGCGAGGAGCTGGTGCGCGCGGGCACCAAGCTGTTCGCTGCGAACGGCACAGCGGCTGTCAGCGTAGAGGACATCATTGCCGAGGCCGGGATTTCGCGTGCGACCTTCTACGGGGTTTTTGCCAACAAGCACGAGCTGCTGGGCGCCATTCTGTCGCCGGTACTGGCAGGCGGTATCGCCGGTTTCCGGGCCCTGGACCAAGCCCCACCCGCCGAGATCGTGCCGGGCATCATCCGCGTTTACACGGACCTGTGGGCCACCGGAGAACGGGCCCTGACCCTGATCGCCGGCATCGACCAGTCGGTTTTCGGCTATTTGGGGGACAGCCACGAAGCGTTCACCGCCAGCCTGCGCGGGCTTCTGCTAGAGGCGGGCGCTGCCGGCTGCCTGCGTAACGGCGACGCCGAACTCAGCTTTCGCGTGATTGCGCGCACTGCCGTGCCGCTGCTGCGGGTTTTCGCCGACCGCCCGGATTGGGCGGCGTTGTTCCGGGATGCCATGACGAGCTTATTGCTCCAGCCGGATCGCAGCAGCAACGATCGGCGGCCCTGAGTGTCAGTCGGATCTGGTGGCTCCGGCGGCTGGCGGTTGACAGTTGGGGCCAGTGGATACAGATTCAACTGACTGCTTCAATAGCACGGCTTTCGAGCGGTGAGAGCAGGGGGGCGCGGTCCATGGGGGTGGACCCGTCTGGCTCCCAGGGGAGGACAACCAGAATGATCCATGCTGCGCGTCTCCGCGTTGCGCTGCCAGGTCTTCTCGCCGCGTTGGGCGTTGCCGCGCCAGTTGTCGCGCAAGAGCCAATGGACGACATCATCGTCACGGCGCGCAAGCGCGAGGAGAGCCTGCAGGAAGTGCCGTTATCCATCACGGCCCTTACCACGGAACAGCTGCAGTCGCGGGGCATTACCAGTAACTACGAGGTCGCGCTGTTCACGCCGAACTTCAGCACCCAGAAGCAGATCGGCCGCACGCTGGACCGACCGACAATCCGTGGCATGGCGGCGGCCTCCAGCCAGGGCGAGCCGAACGCGTCCTACTTCATTGATGGCATTTTCGTTTCCAGCAGCATTTCTTCGGCGATCACAGACGCGGTCGAGCGGGTGGAGGTGCTGCGCGGGCCCCAGTCAGCGCAGTTCGGTCGCGCGACTTTTTCCGGCGCGATCAACTACGTGACCCTGCAGCCGGGTGACGAATGGGAAGGGCGGCTGAATGCCAGGGCAGGTAAAGATGAAGAATACAAACTGGGTGGCTGGGTCAGTGGCCCGCTGATCAAGGACCAGCTCAGTTTCCTGGGCTCCGTCACCTGGGATAGCTGGGATGGAGAGTGGCAAAACAATCTGCGGGAAGACAGCGCCTTCAATGCGCCCCCACCGTTCGTGGATTTGGTCTTCGATAACGCGCCGACCCGTGCGGACCACAGCGACCTGGGTGGCGAGCAGACCCTCGATTTACTGTTCAAGCTCGCCTGGACCCCGGGTGACAATACCGTAGTCAACCTGAAGCTCAGTTACACGGAAGCTGACGACAATCACTTTCCGTCACTGGTCGCGCCCCCGGGTGAGGACATCATCAATTGCTATGCGCCGGCAGTGGAGGGTGTCAATCCGGAGTCCGGCGGCGCCTTCTGCGGGACCTGGGACCCGGACGGATGGGAAGATCGCGTCAATCTCCCGGATCTAAAGGACGGTATGCAGGGCAGTGCCATATTCAATCCGCTGGCGACGGACGAGCAGCGTTTCGCACCACCGGCGGACCCGGGCCTGGAGCGCGACACCACGCGCGTCCTCGTGGATGTCACGCAGGCCATCGGCGATTGGGAGGTCATGGGCCTCGGTGCGTACAACACCGACAACTTTCGACAGGCCTATGACCTGGATCATACGGAGGTCCGGGCGTTATCCAACCTGTTCGCCTTCGATCAATCCGACCATCGGGACGACTTTTCCTTTGAATTGAAAATGATGTCACCGGCTGAAAGCCGGCTGCGTGGCAGCCTTGGGGGTTATTACTACAATTACGAGCGCAACCTGACCCTGCGCAGTTTCGTCGGCCCGAACGTGACCTTCCCGGTCGATGATAACGACGGCAACCTGGTGACCACCGCTTTCCCACCGGAGATTCGGACCCGGACCGAGAACGTGGCCGTGTTCGGTAGCCTGGACTACGACATTACCGACCGGCTGACCTTCGCCGTGGAGGGCCGGTGGGCCGAGGATACCAATAAGATCCGGGGCGGTAATGGCGTCAAGGACGAGGAGGAGAGCACCAACTTCACGCCGCGCTACACGCTGCGTTTCCAGGCCACCGACGATTTGATGATGTATTGGTTGGCAGCGAAGGGGACAAAACCCACGGATTTTAATAGGGAATTTTTTCGCTACGACATCCTGCGGTCCGGGACCCAGCAGGCCATTGAAGATGGCCAGGCACTGGTTCGCGAAGAAGAGCAATGGACCTACGAGATGGGCGTGAAGAGCAGCTGGTGGGACCGCCGGATCACCGCCAATCTGAGCGCTTTCTACATCGACTGGACCAACCAGGCGACCTTCGTCGTAACGACCATCGACGATACCATCGGCGGTACGCCGCTGAACACGACTATCCGCGAGAACGTCGGTGAGACTGATATCTATGGCCTGGAATGGGAAAGCAACTTCGCGGTCACCGAAGATCTGTTCCTGATTGCGAACTACGGGTACACGCACGCAGAATTCCAGAAGGGCACCGACAGTTTCCTGGAGCGGACTACCGGCAACGGGGATCTGGACGGCAACGAGGTCGCGAATACGCCGAAACACCAGGTGATTCTCGGTGCGGTAGTCACCAAGCAGCTGAGTTCCGAGTTCGAAGGCACCTTCCGCTTCGACTACATTTACGAGTCAGACAAGTGGATGCAGTCGGCGAACTTCAACGAGATCGGTGATCGCAAGCTTGCCAACCTGCGGGTCGGCATCGGCAACCGGAACTGGACGCTGACGGGCTACCTGAACAACCTGCTGGACGACGACACACCGTGGGCATCGTTGAACTTCGTGGACTTCGGCAACACCGTGGACGTAGTGGATCCTGGCGGCAACGTCGTGGGCAGCAACCAGGCGGAATTATGGTCCCTGAATCCACAGCGCGGGCGCAACTACGGCGTGGAGTTTCAGTACCGCATGGGCGGGTTCTGATCGCGGGTCAGGATCGATGCCAGGCGTGCATTGGGTTTTTGATCGCGGCTGAAGCCGCTCCTACAGACTCGGTGCTTGCCCGGTAGGAGCGGCTTCAGCCGCGATTTGAATCGGCGATTCGCGCGATGTCGGCAAGGTGTTCGGGCGTTGGGCTCCAGCTGGCGGCGGCCACATTGGAACGCACTTGTTCCGGCTTCGTCACGCCGGCAATCACGCTCGACACATAGGGCAGGGCGGCTAGCCAGCCAATGGCCAGATCCAGCACGCTGTGCCCGATGCTGTCGCCGTAGGCGGCCAAGGCTTCCACGATGTCGTAGCCCTGCTCGGACGCGAACGCCCCGCCACCGCCCCATTTCGCGAAACGGCTGCCTTCCGGCAACGGCTGGCCTTTGCGGTACTTGCCAGTCAACAGCCCGCTTTCCAGCGGGAAATACGGCAGGATGCCCACGTCGCGCCGTTCTGCAACCGGCACCAGGTCCTGCTCGATATCGCGTGTCAGCAAGCTGTAGCGATTCTGCGCCGTCACGTAGTGGTGTGAGTGATTCGCGGCCGCGATCTGCCCGGCTTCTTCGAGCATTGCCCCTGTGTAGTTCGAGCAGCCGATGTGGCGTACCTTGCCCTGCCGGACCAGGTCTTCCAGCGCGCGCAGGGTTTCGTCCAGCGGCGTGCCCGCGTCTGGGAAATGATGCTGGTACAGGTCGATGTAATCCGTCCCCAGCAGTTCCAAACTGGCCTCGACGCCCTTCATGATGTAGTCACGCGAGCCGCCGCCGTCGGCTGCACCACGCCCGCCGGCACCGAACTTCGTACCCACGATCACGTCGCCGCGGCGCGGGCCCAGCGCCTTGCCCAGCAGCGCTTCGGATTTACCGTGCGGCCCACCGTAGATGTCGGCGGTGTCGAAGAAATTAATGCCTTCGTCGATGGCCGCATCAACAATGGCGGTGGTCTGGTCCTGGTCGCACATCAGGCCGAACATCATGCAGCCGATGCCGACGGAAGTGACTTCCAGCCCGCTGTCACCGAGGGGCTTCTTTTCCATTTTTTTCTCCAGTACGTGCCAGCGGCTATTCCGGGAACGGTGCCCCGGCGATCTTGCCATTGAAGCCCAGCGCAACGTGACCAGCGATGTGGCAATTGGGTTTGCGGGCGGCCTGGTCTTCCACCAGCATGGCGAAGTCGGCCTTGAAATACGCCCGGGGCCAGGCGCTGGCAATGGCCTGGCGCGTCTCCACGGCCACGTCCTCGCTGTGAAAGCCGATGACGTCCACGCCCGCTCCGTAATGCATCAACGCGATCTCCGGTTCCCGGCTGCCGGCAATGCCCACGGCCGCGTGCAGCGCGATGGCTTCGTGCACCATGTCGGCGCGTTCGTCCGGCGCGCCGTGGCTGATCACAAACTCCCGGGCAGCACGCGCGCCGTTGAGCTCGAAGGAGCCGTCCGCGTCGTAGTCCGGCACCAGCGCGATGTCGTGCAGGATCGCGGCGAGATACAGCAGTTCGCGATCGGGTTCCAGGTCCAGTTGTTTGCCCAACGCGACACCAAAGAGATAGCTGCGCATCGAGTGATTGAACAGGAAATCCGGCTCACAGCCTCGCGCCAGTGACGTGGCCTGGCTGGCCAGCGCGGAATCCGGGATCGCCAGTTCTTCCAGTGGGATGGCCCGGGGCCGGTGGATGCCCAGCGCGCGGGCCGTGCGCCGGGCGAGGCTGCCGAGTTCCAGCCGCACAAAGCGCAGGATCAGCTTGGGCGTTGGCGTCCGGGATAACTCCGTGGTCAGTATCATGTCGTGCCCCCCTGCGGAGACATTCTAGTCTGAAGTGGCAGTTGCCGGCGTTGGATTCCCGGCGCGTAGCCGCACGGCGAGCGCCACGAGCAGCAGGAGCCCGTTTAGCAGCCCCATCATGACGAAGGGCACGGACCGGCCATAGGCATCGAAGACCAGGCCGCCGACATAGCTCACCGCCACGATTCCCAGTGCGCCAAACAGGTTGAAGACACCCACGATGGTACCGCGCAGGCTGGCCCGGGCCTCCTGCCCCAGCAGGGCACCACCGGCGACGATCATGCTGATCTCACCCATGCCCAGCAGCACCGCGACGGGAATCGTGCTGCGTGCCAGTGGATCGTCCACCTGGCCCATCAGGCTGTAACTGGCGGTGGCCAGAAGCAGCGCGACGCACAGGGACGTCATACGGTTTATGCGATCGGCGAGCACGCCCATGACCGCCGCCCAGACTAACGCGGAAATCTGCACGATGCCGAACAGCATGAACCCGCGGGCGCTGGCCGCAGCGGTATCCAGCCCTTGGTCGAGGCCGTACTGGGTGACCCACAGCGTCAGGAAAGTACCCACCACCACCATGTCGCCGCGGCTGATAAACGCTGCGCCGAAGGCAACGGCGAGGCGGGGATTATCCACGCCTTCACGCAGGCCGCCCAGGAACTGCGGCAACAGCTTTAGCTTTGGTATTGCGTTCGGCGTGTGGCGGGGCAAGCCGCGCCATAATACCGTGGCTGCGAACAGGCATATGGCGGCCGCGCTCCACAGCGACAGCCTGCCCGCCATCACCGGGTCCAAGCCGGCCGCCTGAAACCAGGTGGGGGCGCGGCCCAGCAGGAAGGTCGCGATGAGCAGGATGCCGACGCCCTGGCAGATGTTGTTCGTCGCCACCCACTTGCCGCGGGACACTTCCTGCGGTGTGTCCTGAACCGTGATGCTGAGCATCACCGGCACCATCGACAGACCCACCGCGAAGACGGCGCGAAACAGGAACAGCTGGCTTTCATCCGTGGCAAGCGGGTAGAGCAGGTAACCGCCGGCAACCATCAGGAAACCCACACAGAACACGAGCCGTAGCCCCACGCGGTCTGCCCATGCGCCGACAAAACCCACCAGTAGCACCGCAATGGCTTCAGACATCGCCACCAGTGCACCGGATACGGCGCCTTGGCGGGCTTCGGGGATCTTGACGATTTCGTTCAGCACATAGGGCTGAATCAGGCTCAGGTAGACCGTCATCGAGATCGCCACAAACGACGCGAAAATAACCGCCGCGACGTTGCCACGCGTCAGCCCCGGCCGGATCCAGTAGGGTCCGACCTTCAGCCCGGCGGGATCAGGTTTGAAATTCAATGCGGCCTGTCATCATCGGTAATCGCCACGCGATGCATGATCCGCCGCTCCTTGTAGAAGTCGGCAATGCCGCGATGAATGGTGCAGCGATTGTCCCAGAAGGCGAGGGAATGGTTTTCCCAGTGGAAACGGCATTTCAGTTCTTCCTGGTCGCAGTGACGGAACAGGAACTCCAGCAGCGCGGCGCTTTCGGCCGGTCTCATGTCCTTGATACTGGATGTCATCAGGCGGTTCACGAACAGCGACTTGCGGCCGGTTTCCGGGTGCGTGCGCACTACCGGGTGTTCTACCGGCGGTGTGCGGTCGCGGAATGACTGCCAGCGCTCCGGGCCGTACTGCTTCAGGATTCCGGGACCCATGGTTTCCACCAGGTCGTGTATAGCCGTCAGTCCGTCGACGAAGTTTCGCATGGTGGGTGACAGTAGTTCATAGGCCAGGTACATGTTGGCCCAGGTGGTATCACCGGCGCCGCTCGGTACCCTGATTGCATACAGTGCGGAGCACTTCTGCGGGTACTCGCGAAAGCTGTTGTCGCAGTGCCAGTTGATGTCGTTGCCGATCTGGGTCGCATCCGCCATGTCCTGGACGCGGATGTCCTCAAAACCTTCCAGCGTCGGGATGTACGCAGACGGGTCGATCTCGCCGAAGCGTTTTCCAAAGGCCAGGTGTTGTTCCGGCGTGAGGTCCTGGTCGCGGAAAAACAGCACCAGGTTTTCCAGCCAGGCCTGACGGAACTCCTCGAACGTGGCGTCATCCATCGGCTCGGCAAGGTTCAGGCCCAAGATTTCAGCGCCCAGGGCACCGGTCATGGGCCGGACTTCGAATTGGGAATAAGTCATGGTCGGGGCTCCAGCAGACTGCCGGCTTAACCTAGACCGTTTGTGTCGACCGGGTCAACGGCTCGGACACCGGTGATCTCGCACGAAGGTAGGAGCGGCTTTCTTGGTCAGGACGACCTGATGTCGCGCGCCAGGCAGGAAGCCTAAGTGTCGCGGAGCGCAGGGATGCGCGGGAGCGACGAGCACATGGATGTGCGGGAGCGACGAGCCGCGATTCCTTTTACCCGCCGCGGATAGGGAAACCATTCGCGGCTGCAGCCGCTATGGCCATTTGACTGCGCGGCGAATCAACCGGCATCGCGCTTGCGTCGGCGCAACGCGGTCATCGCGCCGAGGGCAGAAACCAGTAACCAGGCAGACGCCGGTAGGGGCACGATGGTAGTGCTGATGGCGCCGATGGCATCTATGTCGCCACCGACGGTGATACCAGTCGTGTTGCCGGAGTCGGGATCATCGCGCAAACGAACGTAAGAGAAAGCGTCGTCGATGCCGAAGCCAAAAGCATCGATGTCCACGCCGATGGCGAAGCTGGGCCACAGGCCCGCCGACAGCCAATTGATGCCGTCGGTACTAAGATCCACGAACGTTGCCTCAGGGGGGCCTGCGACAAACACCCACAGATCCGGGTCAGCACTGCCGCTTCCTGTTAGCAGGTTGTCGGTGAAGCGCACCGTTAATTCACCACCGACCCCCAGTGACGCGAACTTGCAGGTATCTGTTCCAGGGGCCGCACCACAATCAATTACCGCCTGCACGTCGACGTCTGGGACTCCCAGCGTGTTATTGGGGTCCCGGTATGCAGGCAGCGGAACGTCAGCATTGTTGGACGGATCGAAAACGATGCCGGGTGAGTAGGCGATCAGCTCGTCTGCGAACGATGCAGCGCCCCCCGGAAAGTCTGCCTGTCCCAGGACATTGGAAAACACTTCTGCGTGATTTGGCGTCGGAAACAGAAATCCAGCGACAATTGCAGTCAGGGCGAAGCGCATCTTTTTGTTCCTTCTCACTTATCAGATGTGCTGAACGAGCTTAGCGCGTTGATGCCCCGATTCAAAAGACACGTTACATAATGCTTGCAGGGCCAGAGTAGGCTCAGGATTCCCGACGAGGGATTGGAGGAGCAGGTCCCAGGCCTGCCAGCGGCATTATTTGTGCGCCCCAGGAAACGGCCGATATGCACTCGGGGTGTATGCTGCTTTCAGGCGGCTGCCGCAGCGGCAGACTGTGGGGTGCGAAACACCCCGACGCCGGCCGCCACGAACAGGGCCAGGACAACCAGCATGACTACCCCGTATTCGAGGGGCTTGACCCAGAACTCGGGATACAGGCCCCAGCGTGAAAAACCCTCGATGGGGAGCCACAGAATATTGGCAGTGGGAATCGCGTAGCGGAAGGTGGCACCCAGGCCGCGAATCTTCGTCGCTTTCCTGAAAAGATAAATTCCCCAGAAGAGAAAACCAATGGTGATCACCATCGCCGCTACGCTGTCATATTTGATCAGCCGCGGATCGTTGATCATGATCGCGCACAGGTAGATGAACCAGATCAGGAACACGGTCTCCATGGCCGTGGTGCGCGCGTGCTGACGCTTGTAGCCGGCCGTCATACGGCCCGGGCGCAGTTTGAAGTTCCGATGGAACCACATGAACATCCGGCACCGAGTGTCCTTGTTCATGCCCAGGAAGATCAGCATCACGATGACCAGGAGTGAGGTCGCCTGGATCATCAGCAGGCCGGGCATCAGGATCGGCAGGTCGCCGTCCATCACCGGCTCCAGGTGCAGCCAGTGGCCGAAGTAGTGCCACGTCCATTCGAAGAAGCCGACCCAGATCAGGTTGCCGCCGACGTAGCCGAGAAAGGTGGCCTGGTTCTCTGGCCGTTTCAGACCGATCCACACCAGGACCACACCGATGGACCCCAGGGTCATCGACACGACTGTGTCCAGGACCGAGATGCCGCCCGTCATGGCCCACTGCAGGACCACCAGGGTGTGCCCGAGCGCGAGGCCGCAGAACACGGTCAGCACGCAAAGAATGCCCGCTACAGGCTGTTTGTCGACATTGGGTAAAACGGTCATGATTATGCAAGTAGTTCAATTTATAGCGTTAATGCGAGAGCCCGAAAACCGCGGCGGCTGGGTAGATCCGAGAGCCTCATCGTATAGAGCCTGCGGGTTGAATAGTAATATCTGACAACAACGGGAGCGACGCCACAATAGGCTGGAAGGTCTAAATTCCTGAAATAACCGGGTTTTTCCCGGGTATCGATTCACGATGCGCGAATTGAAGCGCTGGTTGCCCCGGTGGTAGATTGAAGGATTGGCAAATCAGGCACCTATGACACTCCCCCAGAACGAACCGCTGGCCGATATTGATCCGTCCGGAGACAGTTTGTCGGACCCTGCCTGGAACTGGCGGCTCGTGTTGTTCTATGCGGGCGTGCCCGGGATCATTGCGGTCTATGCGGCGCTCAACAACTGGGCCATTTTACAGGTAGCCGGGTATACGGGCAGTCTGCTGTTCTACGCAGGGCATGCATTCATTCCGTGGTGGACGACGTGCCTGATGACCTACCTTTGCATGCGCCTGCTGGCCCGCTGGCGGCCACCCCAGCTGGTGCTCCTGACCTGCGGGACCTTCCTCGCGTGCATCGTGATTCTGCCGTATTCGATATGGCTGACCGAGTTTTTTGCCGAAGGCTGGCTCGCGGGTGACCCGACGGGGGAACAGGCCAGCCTGCATATACACAGCGAGATCGGCTTCTGGTCATTCACCATCCGGGCCAGTGTGATCTGGATCGCGGTGAACCTTGTCTTTGATCGCTTCCTTGGATTGCCGCGCTACCGTTATGCCACGGCCGGCCAAAGCGGCACAGCGACCCGCCGTCAGCAAGGCCAGGGCGGGCCGGCTCTTGCCGGAGATTCACAGACGGCTGACGCTGTTGCAGGGCAAGCGCCACTTTTCCTGCGGCGCCTGCCCGCAGAAATCGACGTAGACGATGTCATTGCGTTGAAGGCTGAACAACATTACGTGCAGGTGTACACGCCGTCACGCAGCTTCATGACCTTGTACCGGTTCAGTGACGCGGTGGCGGAAATGGACCCGGACGCGGGGCAACAGGTTCACCGGTCTTACTGGGTACGAAACTCGGCGATTCGCAGAATCAGGCGAGCGGCCAAGAAGTTCGAGCTGGAACTCAGCAACGATATGAAAGTGCCGGTCAGCGCACCGAACAGCGGCCTGATCAAGCGGCTGGCGCAGACGCACGAGATACCGGTGCACCCACCGTTCTGATCCGCGGCGGCACTGTCAGTGCTGCGCCGAAATATCCTGTTGTGAATAAAAAAAGCCCTGCACAGGGGCAGGGCTTTTTTCGATGCGTTTACGGACAACACTGACCTGACGCGATCAGTGCTTCACTTGTCGAACCGCCAGTTCGCGCGAAATCCAAATACCCGAGGCGGGGGAAGGAAGCCCATGATGGTTTCATCGCGGGGTTCACCACCGGCGGAGCCGCCGTACATGCCATCCTTGAAGTCCTGGTAGCCCTGTCCCCAGCGCGTGGTGTCGTCGTCGAACACATTGTCTACGTAAAACTGGACGTTCCAGTTGTCAGTCTGCAAGCCAATTTGCGCATCGACGACCCAGAGATCGTCCGTATACGCGGTTTGTACGCGGTCATAGAGCGCCCGCTCGTCGGTGTAGACGGCGATTGAATTCACGAACCATTCGATGTCGCCCGTCAACGGCGCGGTGTAGTTTGCCAGGAACGTGGCGGAATTCTCCGGCACACCCGCCACTTCCGCGCCCGAACAGTCGCCTGTCGCGCTTTGGCAGATGGCCTGGTCCTTCGCCCGCAACTCGCCGGCGCTCTGGCCGCGAATTTCGGTGAAGTCGAAATTCGTAAATTCCGCATCTGTATAGGAGTAGGCCGCGCTCAGTGTCAACGGGTCGATGGGGCGCCACGTCAGGTCTACCTCGAAGCCCTTGGTCTCGGCCGAGCCCGCATTCACGACGCCCGCCGACGCCCAGCCGCTGACCGGGTCGCGCACGGTAACGCCTACCTGCCGATCGTCATAGTCGTTGAAGTAAAGCGCGACATTGGCCTGCAGCATGTTGTCGAACCACTGGGTTTTTGCGCCCAGTTCATAGCCCCACAGCGTTTCTTTGCCGATGCGGGTGTTCTGCGGCATCGCGAACTGTGCCGTGCCAAAGCCGGCCGGCTTGGTGCCCTTGGCGACGGAGCCGTAGAACATGACATCTTCTGTGAAGCGGTAATCCACGGCCAGCCGCGGATTGACCGTATCGGAGTTCTGTTCGTCCTGCACCGGCAGGGCCTCGAAGGAGAAGTCGATCGGCACCGCGAGTATGTACTGGCCAACACGGTCGATGCTGGTGTTGGTTTTCACTTCGATCTTGTCGTAGATGTACCGGGCTTCGGCTGTCACCGTGATCTGGGTCGTGAGGTCGTAGCCAAGCAGGGCGTAGATCGAATACGAATCAGTATTGCGGTGAATGGTCTTCGGAGGCTCGCCGAGCCGCACGGAATCCCGGTAGCTGCAGGCGAGGTCCAGCGCATTCTGTGCCACACAGAAGTCCGGGAATGCGGCATCGAAATTCGGATCGTTGAACCAGCCGATGGATTTGTCCCAGTTCTTGGTGCGTTCCCAGAATCCCTGGCCACCAATCAGCCAACGGCCCCGGTCCCAGTCGTTGGATTCGACCGTGAATTCCTGGCTGTAGTAATCCGTTTCAGTCTGGTCCAGGTAGTCGTTTTCTACCGAATAGTTCGTGTCGACGTTGTTACGGGTAATCGGTGTCCCGAAGCCCGTCTGAAAGTCGACGTCCTCGTGCAGCTTCGACTCATTGTAGAGATAGCTCGTCAGCGACTTGCCCGTGACTGCCCCAAAGTCCTTTTCGATCTTCAGGTAGGTCAGCCACGTGTCGTCCTCGCTGCCCTCGAAAGGCCGGTTGTCGCGGAACGAGCGCGACAGCTCGATGTCGTTTTCGTGGACTTTGGGCACGGTACCCATGAACTGGCCGTAGTCCATCGTGCCGTTGAAGGTGTAATCGGGGGTGGTGCCGGCCGGCAGCGGGGCGCCCTGCAGGTAATAGGTGTTGGCTGTGCCTACCGGCGCCACCGCGCGTGGATCGAAATTGTTCTGGTTATAACTGACATTGGCCGTGACGCTCAGTGTGTCTGAAGGCTCCCACAAGGCCACCAGCCTGATGCCCTTACTGTCGCCGCCGCCCAGGCCCGAGCGCGCCACGGGATCCAGCGAATTCTTGTTGTCGTAGTACCCGTCGCTCGAGTAAATGCCTGCGTTCACGCTGACGGCCAGCTTGTCTTCGATGATCGGACCGTTGATGCCGAAGCGCAGGTCGTAGATGCCGTACTCGGTGGTCTTGTCACCGTAGGTGGTCACCGAGAACTCATTCATCGACGGTTTGCGGGTGATGTAGTTAATGGCACCCGCAAACGCGTTGCGGCCGTACAGCGCAGACTGTGGCCCTTTGACGACTTCCACCCGTTCCAGGTCCAGCAGGCGCGTATTCAACAGGGAAGAGCCGCCGCCCGAGGTCACGTTTTCACCCGACACGTCCACGCCATCCAGGAGGATCGCCACACTCGTGCGCCCGCGTTCGCTGTTGATGCCACGAATGGAGACACGTGTGTCGGCAGCCGAGAAAGCCTGGTCGAACTGGACGCCCGGAATCAGTTGCACGACGTCTTCTGTCGTCGAGATGCCCTGCTTCTCGATGAAGTCAGCACCAAAGGCCGCGACACTGACGGGCACGTCCTGGAGGTTTTCTTCAGTTCTCCGCGTGGTAACGACGATCTCCTCGATCTGCGCCCACCCGGTACCCGGTAGCAAAGTCACTAACGCCGCGAGAATGACGGCTCTGCCAATGAGGTTGGTTCGTGCAAACATGATTCTTTCCCCTGTCAACACGATTTTTTTCCGCGCGCTTTGGCACGCTGACGTCGACGTCGCAGTGCAATGCCTGCTGCGCCAAACAGGCCGGACGTGAACAGCAGGCTTGCCGTGGGCATGCCTTTGGCGACGGTAATGATTACCTGGTCGCTGTCGTCCAGTGTGCCGTCACTGACGGTCAGCCCGATCGTATAGACACCCAGCTGATCAGCGTCCGTGACGTCGAAAAACGGGGTCGCCGTATCGGCGCCGAACAGCATGACCGGGTTCGCCGGCGGCAGCCCGGATTGACTCTGAAAGTCCGTAATGACCCAGTCGTAAGTCAGCGGGTCACCGTCCGGGTCGGAACTGTCGGTGCCGTCGAGGTTGACGGTCACGCCGGGCGGCGAGAAGACCACGTCCTGGTCGGGACCGGCGTCTGCCACCGGGGGTAGCGTGCCTGCTTCTTCCGCGGTCACCGTCATCGTGTCCGAGTCCGGCCCGTCGCCGAAGCCGTCGTCCACGGTGAGCTTCAGCACATAGTCACCGACCACGTCCGGTGTAAACGTCGGGTCGACGGCGGCGGGGTCCGACAGGGTCGCCAGGGAACCAGCGGGCATCGATTCGAATTCCCACAGGTAGGTGAGGGGGTCGCCGTCCGCGTCGGAGCTGCCGCTGCCGTCCAGGTTCACCGGGACCAGCTCGGTGCCCACCTGGTCGGGGCCGGCGTCGGCAACCGGCTGGGCGTTGTCCGTGCTCGTGCTGGGCGGGCTGGTGCTGCCGCAGGCGCTGAGCAGCAGCACGGAAGCCAGCGCTACGATGGATGTTGGTGCAACACTCCGGTGCTGTCGCCCGACAGTTCGGGTCGAGCGGCGCCGGATCCAGCCCAGCAATCCCAGTGCCGATGCAAACAGCCAGGCGGCCGCAGGCACCGGCACCGGGACCTCGACGATGCTGCCCTCGACCATATAAGTGGTGTTGCCAGTGACCGAAAAGGTCAGGATGCGCACGATGCCGGGATTGCCATCCACCCCGTCCCCATAGGGCTGCAGACCATTCAGGTTGTCCAGCACCGCTTCGATGACGAGGGCATCCATGCCGTTGTCATAGGCGAGGGTGTTGGGATTGATCGTCTGTGTCGCTGAACCCGAGATCAACGGGTAAACGCCAGAATCGGCATAGGTCGGAAAATTGGGCAGACTGTTCACGGTATCGAAAATGATGGTGCCTTCCGGGAAGAGTTCGTACGGATTCGCGCTCAGGCACCCACCCGGAAACGGGCACACGCCGCCGTAGAGCGAGGCTGGCCCCTGGTCGGAAATCAGGCCATCCACCGCGGTGCCCGTAATCAGTGGCCAGTCGCGGGGATCGGTGGTTGAATCCAGGGCCACGTAGCTATCGGGTGCGTAGAAGTCGAACACCGCGTCAACGAAGACGTTCTCGGTCCAGCTGTTCGCCGGGGCAAAGCCACTCTCGGTGGAAAAGGATCCGTTCAGCGTAATGGTGTTGAGCGCCGGCGCCGGCGCCAGCTGGGTCGTCCCATCGTTAAGCGTCAAGGTCACGGTACCGATCAGGGTAGGTTCCGGGATGGGTTCAAACATGTTGAAGGGCCCCGGCATGATTTCGACAAGGACCGGGGTAAAGCCACCCGAGGCCTCGTACACCGTGTGGAACACCACATCAAAAGTGATCTCTGTCTGGGCCCACGATGCGCTGGCCGCAAGGCTCAGCCATAGCCCGGAAATGAAATGTCTCACTGGTATTCTCTCCATGACTCGACCGCTCGTCGGTTAACGGAGTTGGCAGGTGTCAGAGATTGGGGCAATGGACTCACGCCGCAGCACTCATGGCAGCAGCCGGCCGCAGATATGTCCCCCGTCTGCATCTTGCTGTCTTCCGTCTTGTCCCGCCGCAGCGGGGCAAACCCGCCGAGCTTTTGACACCAAGCTAGCACATGGAATTCTAGCGACCAAGGCCGCGCCTCGCCTCAGGAACTTCCTGAAATCGACTAGAAGTTCTCCTGTCAGCACTGGCGATGCACGAACCGGCAGGTGTGGACTGCCCGCCACGCCATCGAGCCGCGATTTGCGCGCTGTGTTTACGGATAGACTGCCACGACGCTGATATTCCTGCCCTGTGGCAGTCCTTCGGTCGCCAGCGGTCAATTATCGGCCGAGGCGATCAGGCAGCGCAGAAAGCCCGGCACAGAGACCAAAAAAAGGGTCTGCCCGAAGGCAGACCCTTTCTGTCTTTGGACCTCCTGGTGGACGCGCCCCCAGGAGATTCAGACTGGCTGGTCGTCAGGCCGTGGCCCGGCGACGCACCCAGCCGAGCAGGCCGAGGGCGGAACCAAACAGCCATACGGCTGCCGGGACCGGCACAATCGTACCTTCGACCATGTAGGCCGTGCTGGCGGTATCGGAGAATAGGAGAAACCGCACCGTGCCGCCTAGCTGTGGCACCTGGCCGTTGACGAGAATAAAGTCGAACGCGATCGCATCGAGACCGTTGGCCGAACCCAGGCCACCCTGAACGTTGTCTTCGGTCACGCTGCCGCTGATCAACGCGTGATTACCTGCGTCCCCGTAGGTTGGGAAGTTGGAAGCGCCAAGCCCACCATCGGCGTCAGGATCGAAAATCTGCGTACCACCCGGGAACAGCTCCTGGGGTTCTGCGCTACTGCAACCAAAGAAGAACGGACACATGCCGCCGTAGAGGTCTGCCGGGCCCTGGTCCGACATCAAACCGTTGGCTGCTGTGCCGCCCAGCGTGGGCCAGTCAGCGCCGCTGTTAACGAAGTCAACGGCAATGAAACTGTCCGGCGCATTGAAGTCGAAAACAGCGTTGTCGTAGGTTTGCGTCGACCACGTGTTTGTCGGTTCAAAACCACTCTCGGAAGTCCACGACCCGTTCAGTGTCAGCGTGCTGACCGCCGGCGGAGGCGCCAGTTGGGCTGTACTGACAATGGTGCTCAAGACCAACGTGCCTGTCAGGTTGACGTCCGGCACCGGTTGATCGCCGTTGAAGGGCCCTGGCGCAGTTGCAGTCAGGTTGGGAGCGAAGCCGCCGGACGCTGCATACACTGTATGAAAATCAACGTCGAAGGTCACGACACTCTGCGCAAAAGATGCGCTTGCTAAGAGGCTGAGTGTTAGCCCTGCTAAATACTTCTTCATTGAAGCTTGTCCTCCAAATCTCAAATTACACCCGTCCCACTTGCAGGGTTCAGGCATTCTTCTTCGTCATCAGGAGGTGGCGGCCCGGCCGTCTTGCCCGATTTGCCTGTTCAACTTCGGCGTTGTCAGCGTGGAGCAAGATCCGAGGCTTTCCGTCCCAAGCTTACGCTTGGTTTGGCGTTCCCTTCGATGTTGTTTTTATCACCGATACAAATCTTACAGGAACTACACAGTCCGGTGCGACCTGGTTACATTATAAGTACATTATCGGGCTATTCAATTCCCCGGAAGGCCTTGGCGGTGCGCGGATTTAGCTTCGTGATTCACGAATCGCCCCGCCCTGTGTGCCAGTATCCATAATGTATTGAACATAATCCGGCCTGGCTGCTTTGAACCTGCAACCGGGCCGATTCGAATCCGCGGGTCACGGAAGGAGACGCGATTGGCTGGCTGCGCGCCGATCTCCAGATTCTCGACGGCGACCATGCCGGCCTTGTTGGAGGCTATTTCTGTGGCTGCAAAGCTGATTGCATGGCTTGCCGGGAAACTGTCTTTGAGCCTTCCACTCTGGGTTTGCGGGAACAAGCAATTGATTCAGGTTTCCGCTGGCCGGATATGCGTGTGCGATAATCGCAGAACCTGCGCGGACCGGCCGGCGCTACCCGCCCGTTAGTTCGAATTGCGTTCAGGACCTTCATGAAGCACGTATTCCCAATTGTTGCCATTGCAGCCAGCCTGGCCCTTGTTGCCTGCGGGTCGCGCGAAGAGAGTTTTGCCGGTTACCTGCAAAACGCACGCGAGTTGTACGAGGCCGGCGACCTGGTCAAGGCCAAGCTCGAGGTGCGCAACGCGGTACAGCTGCAGCCCAGAAATGCAGAAGCGCGCTACTTGCTGGCCCTGATAAGCGAGCAGGAGCAGGACTTGCGCGGCATGCTGGGCAACCTGCAATTGGCGCTGGATGCAGATCCCGATTTTGTCGACGCCTATGTGAAGCTCGGTTCGTACTACGTGGTCGGTCGCCTCCCTCAGGAATCTCGAGAGACGCTTGACAAGGCACTTCAGCTGGCTCCCGAACGCGCCGATGTTCGGGTCTTGAGCACTCGGGTCCTGCTTCTCGAGGGCGATACCGATAAGGCGTTCGACGAGGCGCAGCTCGCGTTGTCTATCGATCCGGCGAACCGGGAGGCCGTTAGCCTGGCCGCGCTGCTCACTGCACGGGCCGGAGATATTGACGGTGCGATGCGCATTCTCGACGAAGGGATTCAGGCTGCAGCGCCGGCTGATGCTCAGCGTCTGCGGGGAAACCGCATCAGCATACTGGCTGAGGCGGGACTTCCCGACAGGGCCACGGCAGAGCTGGAACAGCTTGTGGCGGATTATCCGGATATGTCGTCTTACCAGTTAGAGCTCGCGGAGCTGTACCTGGGTCGCGGGCGGTTCGACGATGCTGAATCGCTGCTGCGCAAGATGATCGCACATGAGCCCGACAACCCGGACTGGCGGATTCAACTGGCGGGGCTGCTGGCTCGCCAGGGCCGGCAGGATGACGCCGAAGTCAGTCTGCAGCAAGCGGTTGCCGAACAGCCCGACTTGCTGTCATTGCAACTGGCGCTCGGAGGTTTTTACGATTCATCGGGCAAGCCCGCCGAAGCCATGTCGGTTTATGCGGGCGTTGCCGAGGCGGCCCCGCGCACAAAAGAAGGTCTGGCTGCCCGCAATCGGATGGCCGTCCTGAACGTAGGCACGAACGACGATTTGGCACGCGAGATCGTTGCCGGGGTGCTGATTGATGTGCCAGACAACGTCGATGCATTGTTGTTGCGAGCGGCGCTGCGAATCCAGGCAGACGAGCTGGATGACGCCATCTCCGACCTGCGGCTCGTGCTGGTCAGGCAGCCTGCATCGACGCGAGCGTTGCTGGGCCTGGCTCGTGCCGAAGTTCTGAACGGCAACACCGTGTTGGCCGAGGACACCTATCGTCGGGTATTGATGATAGAGCCGGTCAATGCTGAGGCAAGCCGCGAGCTAGCCGTGCTGGTGGGCAATCGTGGTGATGCGGCCGAAGCGGAAACCTTGCTGCGCCGCGCGCTGCGAATTGAGCCCGACAATCCAGACGCCTCACGCAACCTGGTGAAGGCGCTGTTGGTGCAGCAGGACTTCTCAGGCGCCGAGGCCGAGGCCAGGCGCATGCTCGGCCAGGGCGAAGACTCGGGCGTTACTGACTACCAGCTAGGGCTTGCGTTGGAAGCGCAGCAGGCCCCTGATCAGGCCATTGCCGCCTATAAGGCATCTCTGGCAAAGGCTCCCACGGTCGACGCCCCGTTGATCAACCTGGTGCGGCTGCTGATCAGCTCTGGCCAGGCCGATGAAGCGGAAGGCTATTTGAAAAATCACCTGGAGCAGAATCCAGCGCACTTGCAGGCTCGCCTGCTTCTCGCGGAAGTCTATCTGAGCCAGAATCAGATCGATGCCAGCGAGGCTATTTACCAGCAGGTAGTGGCGGAACATCCCGATGCCGTCCGCGCATACCTGGGCCTGGCCGGTCTGTATCCGGCGATGTCGCAACAGCGCCTGGCGGCGCTCAAAGAGGGCTATGCCAAGAATCCTGGCAACGTTGAGCTGGGCCTCGCGCTGGGTTCAACTTACGAAAAGCGGCAGAACTACGAACAGGCGATCCAGACCTACGATGATGTGCTGCAGGCGACAGACAACGACATCATTGCGAACAACCTGGCGGCACTGCTGCTCGACTTCCGGACAAATCCGGAGAGCTTCGAAAGAGCGCTGCAGATTGCGTCGCGTTTCGAAGGCCGTGAGCAACGGCATCCGCTTAATCAAGCGGTACTTGGCTGGGCCTACTATCGCAATGGAGACTATTCGAAGGCCGCCCGCTACCTTGAACAGGCCGTTGCGAGGGCACAGCAGTTGCCTCAACTTCGTTACTATCTCGGTATGGCCTACCTCAAGAATGACAACCTGGCAGGGGCGCAGCAGGAGCTCAGGATTGCGGTTGACGCAGCCAATAAATCAGGCTCGACGTTCACGGGCCTCGACGAGGCCCGCGCTGCCCTGCAAGGCCTGGACGAATCAGCCGGCTCCTAGGCTGCGTTGCCTGCCGTAAATCCCGCCTTGCCCTCTCATGTTTTCGATCGGGTACCTGCTGATTGCGATCGTCGATATCGCGGTGTTGATCTGGGCCGTGAGACTCTGCCTCCGGTACCGCACCAACGGCCTCATCTTTGCTTCCTTTCCGCTGCTCCTTGTCTGGTTCGACAACGTGACCATCGGTATTGGCCGTACGCTGGGAGAAGGCGATCTCCTGGTCGGCATGAACGCGGTGCGCTTTATCGCGCACTACATTTCGTTGCCGATGAGCTTTATCGCGCTGGGCGCGATGGCGCGCGAAGCCAGTTTCGCCTGGGCCCAGCCGAGGCGGGTCATGGCGCTGTTCTGCATCGTCGCCACGTATTTCATCGTTCATGATCTCTGGCAATTCTCGTCAGCGACGCTGTACCCGGCTTGTTTCGCGGACACCCTTCGTTACACGACGCAAATCACCGAATTCACAGCCTGTACTCCCGCGGCGGACATCGGGGCGGGCAAGCTGATCTCGCCCGCACCGGCAATCATCCTGACGGTGACGGTCATCGTGTTCGGCGTCTACCTGTGGATCAAGATCGGCTGGAAGTGGCTGGCGATTCTGGCGACCGGATCCATGGTGTTTTTCGCCGTTCCGCCCGGCCAGACGGGGGGCATCGTGGCCAACATCGGTGAACCGCTATTCATTGCCGCGATCGTGGCAACGGCCGCACATATCGCGAGACAACACGCCGCATAGTAGGAGCGGCTTCAGCCGCGATGACGGTTGTGCAGTTGGCCATCATGGGAAATCGCGCGCCATAGAGAGGTGGTGCCAGCCGTCTATAACGCCGGTGGGAGCGGCTTACTTGGTCAGGACGACCTGATGTCGCGGAGCACATGGATGTGCGGGAGCGACCAGCCGCGATTCCTGTCACCCTGTGGGTAGGGAAACCATTCGCGGCTGAAGCCGCTCCTACCGACACAGCGTGTACGCGATTACCAGTAATGCGTCCAGCGAGAATTTTCGTTGAACACGCGATATGCGTCGCGCTTGTCCTTCGGGATGTACTCGAGATAGCCGCTGTGGTCGTAGCGCTCCCGGTACTGGTCGAGCACCGGGCGATATAGCTGCATGTGTACGTCCGGGATGCGGTGGGTCTTGCGGAACTGGGCGATGGGAATCATCGTCGCCTTGCGTGACTCGTAGTCACTGCAGAGTGCGAGTTGCACGCCGCGTGGACCGAAGATAGCCGACCGTCCCGGGCCGCCGTAGTTCTCGTCGTCGAAAAAGCCGGGCACGCGGCTGCCGGTAGAGATGCAGTTGTTCGCGATCATCGTGTACACGCTGTTGTGGTACGAGGTCAGGCGCATGTCTTCGAATTCGAAGCCGCCCGTCGCCACCCGGCAGATGATCTCGGCACCCTTCAGCGCCATGCAGCGGAACAGCTCCGGTTCGAACTGCACTGCCGACATCGCGATGTTGCCGATGTCCGTGCGTACCACCGGGATCACGGCGTCGAGCCCGTACATTTCCACGAAGCGGTCGTACGCGTCATAGATTGACGTGCTGTATTGCTCGGAGCCCGGAAACAGGCCGCGCACGTTGCGTTGTTTCCAGTGCTGGGCCACCACGTTGCCTTCGGGCCCGACCATCACCATCTGGTGCAGGATGTGACCCGGCCAGTTTTCCGGGTCCTTCGCATAAGTACCGAACACGATATAGCAGCCGTATTGCTTGGCTTTCTTCGCCACTTCTTCCACTTCCGGCCCGGGCACTTCGAGGGCCAGGTTGTACTGCTGCTCCCGATCCCAGAAGTTGCTGAAACCGGTGATCGGGAATTCGTGGAACAGCAGCAGGTCGTTCGGCGGCCCGTAGCCCTGTGCGATGTCGATGCATTCCAGGAAGTAGTCCAGATTCCGGCGCAGGTCCGGCCCCGGGTTCGCGCCGTCTACCCCCTGCACGCGGGTCTGCACCACGGCGGCGAAAATGGCGGGTTTGCGCAGTTCTTCTGTGGCGTAGGTGCCGTCTTCCCGAACCATGGGCTCGCTGGCTGCCTGAGTCATTGTCTGTGGCCTCCGGAATTAATTATTATGTGGTCATGATGTTAATACATTTTGTTCCGCGATCGGGATCCACGACCGTCCGGCCATGAGCGCCCCGGCCACAGCGTCCGTCGACCACGGTCTGCGGAGCCCACGTTACGCGCAGGTCTACTCTGCCCTGCGCGAGTGGATCTATAACGGCACCTACGGCCCCGGCGCGCAGCTGCCCACCGAGAGTGACATCTGCGAAATGTTCAGCGTGTCGCGCATCACCACGCGCAAGGCGCTGGACATACTCGTGGATGAAGGCCTGGTGGTGCGCCAGCCTGGCCGTGGCACCTTTGTCGTGGATGACCTGGCCGACGCGCCGGTGCTCGGTGACATGGAGCAGCTGCTGCGCAAGGTCGCCCGGCTCGGCAAGAACACCAGTATTGCCAGCGCCGAAGTCAGCGAAGTCGATGCCGATGCAGAAACCCGCAAAGACCTGGCGCTGGAGCCCGGTGCGAAAGTGCAGCGCGCGTCCCACGTGCGCTTGCTGAACGGCAAACCCATCGGCTTTGTCATCACCTCCGTGCCGGCGGCACTGGACATTCGTTTCGACCTGAATGAACTGAACGAGAGTCCGATGCTGAACCTGCTGGAGCGCAAGGGCGTGGATATTGTGTCTGCGGACCAGATGATCAGCGCAACCCTCGCCGACGCCCGGCTGGCCGGTCTGCTCGACACCACCGTCGGTGCACCGCTGCTGCAGGTGCGCCTGGTGGTATTCGACGGCAAGCGCAGGCCAGTGGAGCGGCTGGTGGCCTGGTACCTTGCCGAGCAGTATCACCACCACGTGCACCTGACCCGCAAGGCGTCGCGTTGATGCCGGGCTTCCTGCTGCGCGCGGCCGTTGCCGCCCTGGTGTTGATGGGCACCGGGGCCATGGCCGAGACGCTGAGCCGTGGCACCGCATCGGAGCCGAGCACGCTGGATCCACACGTGGCCACGGGCAACTCGGCGGCGCCGATTCTCTACGACATGTTCGTGGGGCTCACGACCTTCGACATCACCGGGGCCATTGCTCCTGGTGCCGCCGAGAGCTGGAACATCAGCGACGACGGGCGCACTTACACCTTCACGCTGCGCGAGAACCTCAAGTGGTCCGACGGTACTCCGATTACGGCCGAGGATTTCGTCTGGTCTTATCGACGGCTGCTGACGCCGGCGACGGCGGCACGTTTCGCATCATTTTTCTACGCCATTGAGAATGCCCGCGAGGTGGTGCGTGGCAAGGCACCGCCGGAGGCCCTTGGCGTCAGCGCGCCAGACGCGCGAACCGTGGTGTTCAAGCTGCGCTTCCCGGCCGCCTATTTTCTGCAGAACGTGGCCAGCAACCCCGGTGCACCGGTGCCGCGCGCGGTCATCGAAGAACACGGCCGCGGATGGACGCGGGCGGGGCGCATGCTGTCGAACGGGCCTTACCGCCTGGCCAAATATGTGCCGCAGTCGCACATCACGCTGGAGAAGAACCCGCATTTTTATGCGGCCGACACCGTGCGCCTCGAACGCGTGAAGTATTACCCGACGCAGAATCTCGCGACACAGTTCAACCGCTATCTCGCGGGCGAACTCGACCTGTTGCTGGCCTTTCCGCTGGACAAGGTCAACTACATCCTCGAGGAAATCCCGCAGCAGCTCTACATCTGGCCGGGTCTCGGCACGAACTTCCTGATCATCAATACGCGCGAGGCGCCGTTCGACGATCCGCGCGTTCGTCGCGCGCTGAGTCTCGCCATCGACCGCGAGGGCCTGGCCGAGAAGCTGCTGGCACCGGGCGAGAGTCCCGCGTACACCATGGTGCCGCCGGTAGTCAGCGGCTATGACGTGCAGATTCCAGCCTGGGCGACGCAGCCCATGAGTGAGCGCATGGCCGAGGCACGCCGGCTGATGCAGGCAGCCGGTTACGGGCCTGGCAAACCTATCGAGATCGAGTTTCGCTACGACACCAGCGAGTCGGGTCGTCGGCAGGTGGTGGCCTTCAGTGCGATGTGGCGGGGGCTGGGCGTGAAGGTGAACGCGCTGGACAGTGACTTCATCACGTTGAACAAAGCGGCGCGCACTGCAGACTTCGATGTGCTGCGCTACGCGTGGTTTGCACCGAACAACGATCCGGACACCTTCATCGGGCTGCTGTCTTCCACGAATCCGAGCAACTATTCCGGTTATCGCAACCAGCGCTTCGATGCCCTGTACCGCGCGGGCAACGCGAACCTCGACCCGGCGACGCGAATGCGGGAAATGAGCGAAGCGGAAGCAGTGGCGATGGCCGATCAGCCGGTGATACCCGTGTATCACTTCACCCGGCGCTTCCTGGTTGGCCCGCAGGTGAAAGGCTTCGTGCCGAACCTGCGCGGGCTGGTTCTGAGCCGCTACCTGGACGTGGATAGATGAACGGCAAGAGCCTGTCGCTGGTGCTGGGCAGCGGGGGCGCGCGGGGCCTTGCCCACATCGGTGTGATCGATGTTCTGGAGGAACACGGCTATCGCGTGGAATCCATCGCCGGCAGTTCGATGGGTGCAGTGATTGGCGGCGTCTACGCGATGGGCAAGCTGGATGTGTACCGCGACTGGGTCTGTGCGCTGGATCGGGGCGACGTGTTCAAGCTGCTCGACTTTTCTTTTGGCGCGCCGGGCCTGATCAAGGGCGACCGCATCATGGAGGTGATGCGCGAACTCATCGGTGAATGTCGCATCGAAGACTTGCCGATCGCGTTCACGGCGGTGGCTACCGACCTGGATGCGCGGCGCGAAATCTGGATCGACGAAGGCCCGCTGTTCGACGCGATCCGGGCCTCCGTTGCGATACCCACGCTGTTGACGCCCGCCCGGCATGACGGCCGCACGCTGGTCGACGGCGGCCTGCTGAACCCGGTGCCCATCGCACCGACACTGCGCGACGGTACGGACCTGACGTTTGCCGTGAACCTGGCCGGGCACCGGGATCCCCATTTGCCCGTAGAGGCAGAAGAGCCGCCGCGTCCCGACGGCGAGCCCGACAAGTACCGCGTGGCCATCCAGGGATTCGTCGACAAAGTAACGGCCAGATTGACGGACACCTTCCGGGATGACGAGCCGGAAGCACTGGGTATGTTTGAGGTTCTGAGCCGGTCGTTCGACATGATGCAGGGCGCGGTATCACGGTTGAAACTGGCCGCGCATCACCCCGATCTGCTGATCGAGATTCCGCGCAACACCTGCCAGACCTACGAGTTCTACCGAGCCAGGCAAATCATCGCGGTAGGCCGCCGCCAGGCCGAACGGGCGCTACGGGAGTTTGCCGGCTGAGCCCGGGGAAGTCGCCATCAAACTCAGGGGCAGGAGTTTGCTCCGCTAGCGACCTTTGCCGACGGGAAGTGAAGATCTGCTTCCTGGTCTTGCTCTAGTTTCATGGACACCTGGAAACGGGCTGATAATAGCCCCGGAGGTGGATCATGGGCAGGAGAAAACGCTACAGCGCGGAGTTCAAACGAGAAGCATTGCGACGGGCCAATGAACCAGGGG
>CAZTIB010000189.1:0-18196 GCA_964613615.1 uncultured Chromatiaceae bacterium | reverse complement strand
TATATAAGGTGCGGATTGCGGACCTGCGGATTCACGTACCAGATCTCGGGCCAGAACCACGGGTCGCGCAGGAACATGCCGGAGATGTCCCACAGCGTGTCGCCTCGCTTCACTACATAGCGTTCCGGGTGGCGCGGGTTCAGCGCCGGGCCCGACTGGGCCGCCACCGACGCGCCCACACCGTTGCCCGCGGCTGTGCCCGCTGTGGCAACGACCACCAGGACGGCAATTATGACAAGTAGCGCGGAGTGCAGAACCCGGCGCATGGGCAGGAACCTGATCATGGCGTCCATCCCTAAATTCAATGCCGCATCGGGCCGGGACTAGCCACTGCTATAATCCCAAACGCACCCCAACGCGTGCGCGACAACCACCCGCCCGACTCCGGCGTCCCCTGAAACCAGCCACTCGCCGGACGGTCTAGGGCTTGATATAGCATAAAATCAATGCAATCTGACAGCTTTCTCTTCGAAACTGTGAAGGACGCAACATGGCCCGCCTGACGATTCTTGAGTTTCCGGACCCTCGGCTGCGCACCAAAGCGTTGCCGGTCGAGGTGGTGGACGACGAAATCCGCCAGCTCGCGGAGGATATGCTCGAGACCATGTATGCGGCGCCGGGCGTGGGTCTGGCGGCCACCCAGGTGGATGTCCACCAGCGATTGCTGGTCACGGACGTGTCCGAAGAGGGCAACCAGCCCCTGGTCCTGATAAACCCGGAAATCGTCACGCAGGCGGGTGGCTGTGAAAGTGAAGAGGGCTGCCTGTCGGTGCCCGGCTTCACCGAGACCGTGCCGCGGGCAGAATCCATCCGTGTCCGGGCGCTGGGGCTTGACGGGGAGCCCTTCGAAATGGACGCGGAAGGCCTGCTCGCCATCTGCATCCAGCACGAGATGGATCATCTGGAAGGCAAGCTGTTCGTGGACTACCTGTCTCAGCTGAAGCGCCAGCGGCTGCGCAAACGGCTGGAAAAATCCCGGCGCCGCGACGACAGCAAGGACCGGGACACCTCGGCGGTCCCGGCAATCTGACCTGATTCGGCCCAACTCCCGGGAGGCCCGATGAGCGGCTCCAGCCGGCCAATCCTGTTTGCCGGCACCCCCGATTTCGCGGTGCCCAGCCTGCGTGCATTGCTGGCCAGCGGGCATGAGCTTGCCGCGGTGCTGACCCAGCCCGACCGGCCGGCTGGCCGCGGCCGCACTCCCAGGCCGAGCCCGGTCAAAGAGGTGGCCACCGAACACTGTATCCCTGTGTTGCAACCGGTCTCGTTAAGGGCTGCCGAGGTGCAGGCCGAACTGCGCAAATTCGCACCGGAGCTGCTGGTGGTTGTGGCCTATGGTCTGTTGTTGCCGCCGGCCGTCCTCGAATTGCCCCGGCGCGGTTGTATCAATGTGCACGCATCGCTGTTGCCGCGCTGGCGGGGCGCGGCGCCGATTCAGGCGGCGTTGCTGGCAGGCGATGCGCAAACGGGCGTCTGCCTGATGCAGCTGGAACCGGGCCTCGATACCGGGCCGGTGCTGGCGCGCGCGGCTGCCGCCATCGGTCCGCGCGAGACTTCCAGCGAACTTCACGACCGCCTGTCCGTCCTCGGCGCGCAGCTCCTGGCAGAACACCTCGACGCCGTTCTCGCCGGGGCTCTCGCGGCCGAAGCGCAACCGGCGAAGGGCGTGACCTATGCGCACCGTATTAAGAAATCCGACGCCCGGCTGGACTGGACACGCAGCGTTGTGGAACTCGACCGGCAGGTGCGGGCCTATTTTGGCTGGCCGGTGGCCGACACCCTGCTCGACGGGCAGCAGTTGCGGGTCTGGCGTGCGGAGCCTTCGAAGGCGCCTTCCCACGCGCCGCCAGGGACGATCATCAAAATTGATGACGCCGGCGTTCTGGTCCAAACCGGCGACGGTGTGTTACGCCTGCTCGAAGTCCAGGCGGCAGGCCGGGCACGCACGTCGGCCCTGGCATTTGCCCGCGGCCGCGAGCTGATCGGCAAGCAGCTGGGCGCATGAATGCGCGGGCCGATGGCGTCGGCGCGCGGGCGGCGGCAGCCGGCGCGGTGCATCGGGTGCTGCATGATGGCTCCACGCTCGACCGCGCGCTGGCTGCCGTTGAAGACCGGGTGCCCGTCGGCCGGGAGCGCGCTCAACTCCGCGCCCTGGCCTTCGGCGCGTTGCGTTGGCACCTGCGGCACCGCGCTATCCTGGCGCTCTTGCTGGATCGTCCGCTGCGCGCGCGTGACCGGGTGCTCGAGTCTCTGTTGTCCGTGGGCCTTTACGAACTGGAATACGGGCGCTCGCCAGAATACGCGACGGTATCGACCAGCGTGGCCGCCGCCAGGCGCCTGGGCCGACCCCGCGCCGCCGGTTTGGTAAACGCAGCCCTGCGCCGTTACCAGCGCGAACGCGAGGCCCTTTTGGACGGCGTGATGCAGCAAGACGAAGCGCGTTATGCGCATCCGAACTGGTTGCTCAGAGAGTTGCGCCATGCCTGGCCCTCGCATTGGGAGGCCGTATGCGCCATCAACCAGGTGGCGCCGCCCATGTGGCTGCGCGTCAACTGTGCGCAGACGACCCAGGCGGATTACCGGGAGCAACTGGCCGCGGCGGGGCTAGAAGCTGACGCAGTGCCGGCATTTCCGGACGCGCTGCGACTGCATGTGCCGGTGGCGGTCGACCGGCTGCCTGGCTTTGCCGCGGGCCGGGTGTCGGTGCAGGACGCAGCCTCCCAGCTGGCGGCCCACCTGCTCGCCCCCGAACCCGGCATGCGGGTGCTGGACGCCTGCGCAGCGCCGGGCGGGAAGGCCCTGCACCTGCTCGAACGCGCCGGTGGGCAACTGCAGTTGCAGGCCCTCGACGCGGACACGGAGAGGCTGCAACGCCTTCGGCAAAATCTCGCGCGCGCCGGACTGACTGCGCAGATCACGACCGGTGATGCCCTGCGTCCTGACGACTGGTGGGACGGCCAGGCCTTCGACCGCCTGCTCATCGATGCGCCTTGTTCGGCCAGCGGCGTTATCCGTCGTCACCCGGACATCCGGTTCTTGCGCCGCGCTACCGACATCGCTGCCCTGGCCGAACGCCAGCAGGAAATGCTGGCGCGGCTGTGGCCGCTGCTGCGGCCGGGGGGCCGCCTGTTGTATGCCACCTGCTCGGTGTTGCCCGCGGAAAACCGGGAAGTCGCCCGCTCTTTCCTGGGCCGGACACCCGAGGCGGCCGAGCTGCGGCCGCTGGATGACCGGCTGGCAGAGCTCACCGCCGGGAGCGGGCCCGGCTATCAGCTGCTGCCAGATGTGGCCGATACCGACGGGTTCTATTATCTTCTGTTGCAGAAAAGCATCGACTGAACGTGGTTACCCCGATACGCTGACAGACCCAGTTGCCAGGTCCACCCGAGGACCGAACCCGGACAGGGCGCCAGCCACCCAAAGAATGCACGCGACCCACAACGGCTGCTTCCACCACACCGCCCGCCGGATCGCCCCGGCATGGGCGCTCCTGGTGCTGCTTGGCGCTTCTGTCGCCTGGGCTGCCGACGGGAGTTTCGAGGTGCGAAGCGCTGCGGCGCGGCTCGCCGACAACGTGTATTTCGTCGACGCGCGCATCGACTACGAGCTCAGCGACAAGGCGTTGGAAGCCCTCGACAACGGCGTCTCGCTCACTATCCAGCTGCAGATCGAGGTCATTCGCAAACGCGCGTTCCTGCCCGATGCGCTGATCGCGGAGCTGCAGCAGGACTCCACACTCAGTTACGAACCGCTGACCCAGCGCTACGTGGTGCGCAATCTCAACAGCGGCCAGCAGGCCTCGTACGCCACGCTGTTCTCGGCGCTGTCGAGCCTCGGGCGCGTGAACGGTCTGCCGGTGATCGATGCGGCGTTGCTGGACGCCGAAGCCACGCACCGCATGCGGCTGCGCGTGGTGCTCGATCAGGACACGCTGCCGGGCCCGCTGCGCCTGATTGCCTTCTGGAGCAGCGGCTTCCGGCTTGCAAGTGATTGGTACGGATGGACTATAAGGGACTAAAAAAACTGGCCGGGCGCAGCCTCGTGGTGGCAGCGGTGCTGCTCGGAGCGAGCGCGCTGGTGCTGCTTGGCTTGACGTCCCAGGATTCGGAACAGTTCGGTCGCACTCACGATTTGTTGCTGCTGATCAACGGTATCGGCGCCTTCGTGCTGCTGCTGTTGATCTCCAGCAACCTGTACCGGCTCGTGCGCGACTTCCGCACCGGGAAAGCCGGTGCGCGACTGAAGACCCGGATGCTGCTTGCCTTTGTCACCCTGGCGGTTGCGCCACTGGTAATCGTCTGGTATTTCGCCGTGCAGTTCCTGAACCAGGGTATCGACAGCTGGTTCGACGTGCGTGTGGACCAGGGTCTCGGCGATGCGCTGGAGCTCAGCCGGTCTGCCCTGGACGTGCGTATGCGCGAAGACCTGGAAAAGACCCGGCTTGCGGCCGTGCAGATCGATGGCATCCGGCCGATGCAGCTGGTGAGTGTGCTGGGCGATCTGCGTCGCGAAGCCGGGGCCATGGAGATCACGGTGTTCGGCGACGGCTCGCGCATCATCGCCACCAGCACCAGTGACCCCGCTGCCCTGTTCCCGTCACCACCGCCCGACGACATGAGTATCGGGCTGCGCCGGTCCGGTCGCTACGTGAGCCTTGAGCCCGCGCTGGCCGGCCGTTACCAGGTGCGTGCCGCGGTGTCGCTGCGCCCGCGGGCGCCAGGCGCCGAAACACTGGTGGTACAGGGCTTGTACCCCGTGGGTGGGCGTATCGGCATTCTGGCCGACTCCGTCGAACAGAGTTATCGGCGCTATCGTGAACTGGCGTTCCTGCGCGAACCCTTGCAGTCGAGCTTTACCATCACGCTGACGCTGGTCGTGCTGTGCTGTTTCCTGGCGGCCCTGTATGGCGGCGTGTTCTTCACCAGGCGCCTGGTTGCGCCGTTGCAATCGCTGGTGGCCGGCACCCAGGCCGTGGCCCGCGGTGATCTCGACACGCGCCTGCCCATCGCCACCCACGATGAGGTGGGATTCCTGATCGATTCCTTCAACGAGATGATCCTGCGGTTGAAGAACGCGCGAGAAGCGGCTCGCTGGAGCCAGCAGCAGGTTGAAGAAGAGCGCGCGCAGCTGGCAGCTATCCTGACGCGTCTGACCACGGGGGTGATTGCGCTCGAGCCCGACGGGTCTATTCGCATCGCGAATGAAGCGGCCGGCGTGATTCTGGAAGCAGACCTGGCGCGCAGCGAAGGGCACCCGCTGGACGAGCTCGCCGAACAGCGACCGCTGGTGGCCCAATTCGTCGCGGCCCTGCGGACCCGCGGCGAAAAGGAGGGCCGCGAGTGGCGCGACGAACTGGAGCTGTTGACCGATGCCGGCCGGCGCACGCTGGTCTGTGCAAGTACTGCGCTGCCGGCGGATGAGACGGGTGCGGCCGGTGAAGTGATCGTGTTTGACGACGTGACGAACCTGGTACGTGCACAGCGCGACGCAGCGTGGGGTGAAGTCGCGCGCCGGCTGGCTCACGAGATCAAGAACCCCCTCACGCCCATTCAGCTGTCCGCCGAACGAATACGCCGGCGTTACCTGACGAAAGTGGACGCGGCTGATGCGGAGGTCCTGGATCGCGCGACGCATACCATCGTGCAGCAGGTAGAAGCCATGCGCGACATGGTTAATGCGTTCAGCGAGTATGCCCGCGCGCCCGCGCTGTCCCTGGCGGTGGTAGACCTTAACCAGCTCGTGCGCGAGGTGTCTTACCTGTACCCGGCGCGCGTCGGCCATCCTGCCATTAAGCTCGAGCTGGACCAGGGCGCCGGAGAAGTGGCCGCAGACGTGGTCCGTATGCGCCAGGTGCTTCACAACCTGATCAGAAACTCGCTGGAAGCCCTGGGCAATCGTGAGGATGGCCGCGTGACCGTCGCCACTGGCATCTCCGCAGCCGGTGACATTGATCTGGTGGTCAGCGACAACGGGCCGGGCCTGGATCCCGAGACCCTGGACAAGATATTCGAACCTTACGTCACGACAAAGGCCAAGGGCACGGGCCTGGGCCTCGCCATTGTGAAAAAGCTGGTGGAAGAACACGGCGGTAGCGTGGTGGCCGAGAACACCACGGATGGCGGCGCAGCCGTGCACGTGCGGTTGCCGCGCCACCAGGTTGATGGAACAGATAACGAAAACGATAGCCGCAGAAAAGATGAGCGGTGGAGGGAGCACGCATGACGACGCCACAAATCCTGGTGGTCGACGACGAGGCCGACATCCGGACTCTGATCGACGAGATCCTGTCAGAAGAGGGCTACCAGGTCGCTACTGCGGCCGACGGTGCCGAGGCGCGGGAAAAATTCCGAGCTGATCAGCCCCATCTCGTGCTGCTGGATGTCTGGATGCCAGATGTCGACGGCATTACCTTGCTGAAGGAATGGTCGCGCGATGGCGGGCCGGCTTGCCCGGTGGTGGTGATGTCGGGCCACGGTACCGTGGAAACCGCGGTCGAAGCCACGCGCCTGGGCGCCGTGGATTTTGTCGAGAAACCCCTGTCGCTGCAGAAACTCCTGCGCACGGTCGAGCAGGCGCTGCAGCGCGGGGTATCCGTGCCGCAGGTACGCGGCGGCTTGTTGCCTTCGGGTGAGGAGCCGCTGGGCAAGAGCCCGCTGATTCGCGAGCTTCGCGAGCGAACCCGGGAAGTCGCTTCGCACCCGGCGCCGCTATTGATCGCTGGTGAAACCGGCAGCGGCCGGGAAATTATTGCGCGGCTCGTGCACGCGGTCGGCGACCGCGGGGCCGAAGAGTTCGTGCGGGTCTCGGCCGCCGGGATTCCGGCGCAGAACGCGGCGCAAGTTTTGCTCGGTGCAGAAACTCCGACCGGACCTGAGCAAGGCTTGCTCGAACAGGCCAGCAGCGGTGTGCTGTTCATTGCCGATCTGCAGTCCCTTTGTCCGGAAGCGCAGTGTCTGCTGCTCGGGGTGTTGCAGCAGGGCAGCTATGCACGGCTCGGCCACGCGCAGCAGACACCCTTGCGATGTCGGGTCATTGCGTCAGTGGGCGCTGACGCGCGACGGAACCCGGAAGCTTTTGGTCTTGACCCGCAGCTGCTCACAGCGATCGGCGTACTGCAACTCGACGTCCCACCGCTGCGTGAGCATTCGGAAGACATCTCCGACCTGCTGCGGCGATATGCGGATCTCTATGTCGACGCCGACGACTTGCCGTACCGGCACTTCGGTGTAGCGGCGCAGAATCGTCTGCGCAACTACCCGTGGCCGGGCAACATCGGTGAACTGAAGCGGCTCGTGCGCCGTTTGCTGATGTCCGAGGGTGAAGAAGAGATTGCGCTGGAGGAACTGGAAGCGGCGCTGGAAAGCCCGTCCGGCGAAGCGGGCGAGCCGCTGGTGAAACAGGACCTGTTGTCGCTGCCGCTGCGCGAGGCACGGGAGCAGTTCGAGCGGGCTTATCTCACTCAGCAACTGAAACTGTGCGGCGGCAAAGTGGGCCAGCTGGCAAAACGCGTGGGCATGGAGCGTACGCATCTGTATCGTAAGCTGCGTTCGCTGGGTGTTGACTTCCGGCAGTTGGGCGATGATTAAGGAAGCCCATAAAAAATGCTGCGGAAATGAGCTTAGTCGCCCGCAGGATCAGGCCGGGTCTTTGAGGCACTCTCCTGGCCGCAAGCACACGCTCGAGCCCGCATCTAATCCGAAGTGATATTTTTGTATTTGGCGGCTTTCGCGCATGGAGTCCCAAACCATGAAGATCGGTCGTAATGCCCCCTGCCCCTGTGGCAGCGGCAAGAAGTACAAGAACTGCTGTCTTAACAAGGAGGCATCTTCTGGGGCATTCAAGCAGAAGCTACTGGCCGCGGTGATTGTGTTGATCATGCTAGCCGGCCTGATCGCAGTGTTTGCCGCGTTTCGTTCGCACGAGCCGTCGTCGGGTGCGGGCCCGGGGCTGGTGTGGTCTGAAGAGCATCAGCACTGGCATTGATGCGATGATCATTTCGGGACTAACCCTGACTTGCTGTTGTTTCGTGAAAACCCTCGCGGCGGCACTGGTCATTTCTTGCAACAGCGCCACGGGCTTGGCGTCAGAAGCTGCGGAATTTCGATAGCGACGGATACACCGCGGGTTCGTTATCCGGATGGGCCGATGAACAAGAAGACCTGGCTGATCGGAATTGTCAGTGCCGCGTTGTATCTCACGGCGAATTCTGTCGGTGCCCAGGGTCGCCGGATGGAAGGCAACCTGGAAGTAATCCCGGTGCGCGACAACATTTACCTGATGGTGATGGAGCCGGCCGGAAACGTGGCAGTGTGTGTTGGCGAAGACGGTTTGCTAATCGTAGACAATCAGTTCGCGCCAATGACCGGGCGCATACTCACAGCCATCGCCGAACTCACCGACCGGCCGCTGCGTTATGTGTTGAACACGCATTGGCACGGCGATCACACGGGCGGCAACCTGAATCTCGGCCGCATGGGCTACACTCTCGTGGCTCACGACAATGTTCGCGAGCGAATGAACAGCGTGCAATATCACCTGTTGTTCCGCACCGGTACCCGCCCACAGCCGCCGCAAGCGCTGCCGGTGATTACCTACAGTGACAGAATGACTATTCACCTGGCAGGTGAACGAATCGATGTCATTCATTTGCCCGTAGCGCACACAGACGGCGATTCGGCCGTCTACTTCCAGGCACCCGATGTGCTGCACACGGGCGATGCGTTCATCAACCGAGGCTATCCGTTGATCGACATTGCCAGCGGCGGCACCATCCAGGGCCAGATCGAGGCCACCAATCGCATGCTGGAGCTGATCGGCGACAACACCATTATCATTCCCGGCCACGGCCCGCTGGCCGATAGACGGCGCATGATCGAGATTCGCGACATGCTCGTCACTGCACGGCAGAAGGTTGTGGAACTCATCGATCAGGGCCTGGATGCCCGTGCGATCAAGGCCGCTGACCCACTGGCTGAACTGAACCCGGTCTGGGAGCAAGGCTTCGTCAAAAGCCGGGCATTTGTGAACATCATCTACCAGAGCGAGACCGGCGACTGGTCCGTGCCGGCTGCCGATGAAATCAAGCGTTGGGACGAGTGATTCGCGCTTACGAAAGCCTGCCTGTGCGAACGTGGGCGTTGGCCTGAACTGAGGTCACCACGGCAACGAGTAGCCCTCCGCATGCCAGAAGCTGCCGGTTTGCTCCATGGTCAGTTCATCCATTCTTGCGATCAATCCGGCCGCTGAATCGGCCGCCGCAATGCCCGTGCGCCCGGTCATCTCCGTGGCGACCATGCCGGGATGCAGAATCATGACGGGAATACCGCGCGGGCGCAGATCCAGGGCAAGGTTTACAGCAGCCATATTGACCGCCGCCTTCGACATCCGGTAGCCATAAATGCCTCCGGATGAGTTGTCCGCCATGGAGCCGACGCGGCTGGAAAGCACAATCACTTTGGAGCCCTGAACCAGGTTATCCAGCAGCGCCCTGGTGATTCTCAACGGCCCCAGGGCATTCACCTCGTACTGCCTGCGCATCCGATCGAAATCGAGATCTTCCAGGGATTCGCTGGTCAGGATGCCCGCGTTGTTAACCAGGATATCGATCTTGGTGCCGTTAAGGGTCCTGGCCAGTTGCGCTGCGGATTCAGCGCTGGCGACGTCCACGTTTTCCACCACCTGAACGGGCAGACTGCGCAGTTCTTTACTCGCGGTTCGGCAGGCAGCTATGACGCGGTCGCCGCGGGCAGCCAGCTGACGGCAGAGTTCCAGCCCGATGCCGCGACTGGCACCGGTGACGAGAATGGTCTTCATCTCAGATCTCTCTTTAAAGGCGGTGAATATTGGCAGGCCAGCCCATGCTGGCCCTGCCGGCAAGATAGCACCGCGGCGTCCTGCGCGGGGCTGGCCGGTGATTTAGTTTCCGCTGCAAGCAAAGGATTGTCTTCGCACCAGCGTCCATAGAGATGAACACTTTATTGCGGAGAAAACCTGATGAAACACTTTACGAACCTGTCGGTAGTCGCGGTGGCCACCACTTTTGCTGCCCTTGCTGCCCCCACCAGCTGGGCCGGTGATGAAGACGAGATACCCTTCGATGTCGGCAAGCTGTTCTTCCAGCTCAATGACACGGACGGCGACCTCGGTTTTCACATGAAGCTCGACGGTGAGCCGTGGAAGCGGGCCAAGGTGGAGGATCCGCGCGGCCGGACGATCCTCTACCTCCTGCCCCGCGGGCGGCTGCGCAAGCAGGGCCTGACGGAGCTGGCCTTCGAGAGCGCCGAACCCGGCTTTGACGAACTGTCGCCAGCAGAATTCTTTGCGCGCTTTCCGGCAGGCGAGTACGAGATCGAGGGCAGGACGCTGACAAACGAAGAGCGCGAGAATGAAATCATGATTACCCACGTGCTGCCGGCACCGCCGCAGGGCTTCAAGGTCAACAGGATGCCAGTGGAAGCGACATCTTGCGAGGACCTGGCAGTCGTGCCCGAAGTCACCGACGGACCGGTCGTGCTGCGCTGGGACGAGGTTATGACTTCACACCCGACGATCGGCAAGAGCGGCCCGATCGAGGTTACCCGCTACGAAGTGGCCGTCGAGGTCGAGGACACTGAGTACAAGCTCGAAGTGACCTTGCCCCCTGAAACGACAAGCTTCACGGTGCCAGCGGGATTCATCGGCCTGGGTGATTTATTCAAGTTCCAGGTGCTCGTATCGGGCGCAGGCGGCAACGAAACCAGCAGCGAAAGCTGCTTCGAGAAAGCCGGCGACTGATGACCGGCTATGCCCCACTGGGCACGCGCGGGGCCTGCCTCCTGGCGGGCCTCGCGTTTGCCGTGCCGGTTGCCGCCGCTGAACAGCCGGACGCCGTCTCGGTTCAATGCACCGGCCAGTCCATCAGCGTGCAGGCGAACGAGGCGCGCATCAAGGACATCCTCGCTCAGCTTGCCCGTGCCTGCGACGTGAACATCGTGCTGCAGGAGCCGATCGGCGACGAGCGACTGTCGATGGACGCCCGGCAAGTGGCCCCTCAGCGAGTCCTGAAGACGCTACTCCGTCGCTACAGCTTTCTGCTTCGCTATTCGCAACCTGCCCCCGAGAAGGGCAACTGGCTGGGGGTGTATGCGAACTCGGCTGACCCTGCAGGACCGGGAGAAATCATCCGGCCCGTTGCCGCGATGCCTGCGCTGGAGACGATCTACTTGCTTGGTGAGAACACCGATGGCCCGATCGCAGCGACGCTCGCGGACGCATTGGCCAATCCGGACCGCGACGTGCGCGAAGCGGCTGCAGAGACACTGGGTGATTTCGGTACCGACGCGGCGGCCCTCGCCCTGGCGGTGGTATTGAATGACCCCGATCCGGAGATTCGCCAGACGACGGTTGATGCCCTGGGCCGGATTGGCGGGGCTGCCTCGACTCAGCTCCTGCGGCAGTTTCTGGCCGACAGCGACCCGGTGGTCCGGGAAGCGGCCGCAGATAACCTGGCTGAGCTGCACGCCCACCGGCACCCGCAGGGCCTGATTGTCGGAAAGCCCTGATGCGGCGGGCTGCGCGGAGGGTCGATTATCATTGGCGTGTCCTCATCGTGAGGGGCGGCGATGCCCGGTAAAATGGAAAACTTCGGCTTCTTCCTGAGCCGGACCGAACTCAGCGTCCAACATCATTTTGATTATCGGCAGGATGGCGCCTAGCCAGTTCTCCCAGCGCGTCAAGCACCATTTGGTGCTGGTCCTGGGCTGCCTGGGGATTTTCGCGGCCATGGTCTGGCTGCGGCCCGGCGAAAGTCGCCTCGATCAACTGAGTATCGCTACCGCTTACACCTGTTTGCTGTACATGGGCGCCGCACTGGCCGTTGGCCCCCTGATCGTTCGGCGCACGGGTACCGCGCCGCTGAACATCTACCTGCGCCGTGATATCGGCATCTGGAGTGCGCTGACCGGGCTGGTGCACTTCTTCGTCGGCGTCGACCAATCCATGAGCCCGGCCTATCTCGGCCGTTACGTTGAGACCACCGAGGGCCTGGTGTCGCCGGAGCTGGGCCGTCAGCTGTTTGCCTGGGGCAGCATCGCCGGCCTGGTGGTGGCCCTGCTCGTGCTGCTGCTGCTGGGCCTGTCGAACGATCGTATGCTGCGGCGTCTCGGCGCGAAACGGTGGAAACGGCTGCAACGCTCCGCCTACTGGGCCTTCGCCTTCACCATCGCGCACGGGCTGGCATTCCAGATTCTCGAATACCGGCACGGCACGCTGATCGGAGTCTTGCTCGCCGTTGCCGCGGTGGTGGTCTACCTGCAGCTGTCCGCCAGGGCCAGATCAACTGGCAGCTCGCTACCCGACGCGTGAGGCGCTGTATTCGGGGCAGGACAGCGAACCGCCGGGCCGGCCTCGGCACTTACATTATGTAAAGCATTACGGCTGTACCGGTGCCCGGCATCCGGGCTGCGGGCCTACTCGCTAAAACTGCCAGGTCACCCCGAGGGACGGCACGATCGGCACGCCCTTTTTGTTCTCCAGGTCCAGGTAAGGATCGCCGTTCTCGAATTCTTCGACTTCGTACTCCACGCAGCACTTGTTGCCCCGGTTCAACATGTTGTTGAGTTGCCCGAACACCGTGAGCCGGCCACCGCCACCGAGTTCGTACTTGCGGGCCACGCGAGCGTCCAGGCTGATGGACGAGCTCAGCCGCTCGCCGTTGCGCGGCCCGGTGGCCGCCAGGGGTATCGGGTCGTCCGCCACCAGGAAAACGTCGGTGGTCGGCCAGCCCCGCCGGTAAGTGCCGGAGAGGCTCAGCTCCCAACGGGCCGTGCGCCAGCCAATGCCGCCTTGCCAGGTGAAGCTCTGGTCCCAGTTGCGGGGCCGCCTGGTTAGCTTGAAATCGTCCTCGATCACCGACCACGTGTAACTTGCCCACCACGTCAGCGGGTCCGTGCTGAAGCGACTCAGGGATATTTCTATGCCTTCCGCAGTGGCCTTGTAGGGCGCGACTTCGATGCGGTCCGGTTTCAGTTCGGGCAGCAGTATCAGGCTGTTCAGCAGGTTCTCATAGCGCGGCCGCGGGTCCCGGTACTCTTTGCGGAAGGCTTCCACGCGCAGGTCGATGCTATTGCGAAAGCCGTGCTCGAGGCTCGCTATCCAGTGGTCCGCGCGCTGGGCGGGGAAGAACTCGGTCACGCCGTCGGAGATTTGCAGTTCGTTCACCGTCTGGGCCTGGAAGAAACGGCCCCAGCTGAGCCGCAGGCTGGTGCGATCGCCAACATCGGCCAGCAACGACAGGCGGGGGCTGAACTGCTTGTCGTTTCTCGGGCTCAGGGTTTCCTTGTCCCAGCGCAGGCCGGCTTCGGTGGTCAGCCAGTCCAGCAGGTCGAAGCGCAGGTTGCCGTAGATCCCATAGCTCCTGCCCTCGGGGGATGCGCGCAGGTCTGTCGTTCGCTCCGTTTCGGTCTCCGCGCCGGGGGTCAGGAACAACATTGAGAATTCCACCTGGTCCTGGTAGGCGTAACTCCCGTCCTGATCCTGCACCTCGGCGCCCCCCTGCAGCAGGAGCCGGTCGGTTGCGCGCCAGGACCAGTCAGTCTGCAGCACCCAGATGTCGAAATTGCGATCGTCGTACAGCTCGCCCACCGAGATTCCGTCCTGTTCCGACGTGCCGCGGCGCTTGCTGTCCATGTTGATTCGCGCCGCGATCACGGAGCCTTCCAGCACGTTGCTAGGCGCCAGGTCAAAGCGCAGCCAGTAGTATTCGTCGCGGTAATTGGCCTTCGCCCGTTCGTCCTGCTCGTCGTCGAAGATCTTGATGTTGTCATCGAAAACCAGCAGGTTGGCGCTGACCCGAAAAGCTTCGCTGAAGCTATGGCCAAGGCGCGTATAGATGTCAATGTACTTCGGGTCGCCGCGATCCGGGTCGAAGACGTCGAACATCAGGTCGAGGTTGCCGCGCCGTGCAGATACCAGCCAGTCGCTCTGGCCTTCATTGAACGAGCCGGCTGCCAAAGCGGAGGCGTTAAAGAAACTCAGTGACAGTTCCCGGTAGAGTGCTTTAGTGGGCGCCAGGGGCGTGATATCGATGACGCTGCTCATCCGGTCGCCGTAGGTGACCGGGAAACCACCCGTGTAGATGTTCAGTTCATCGATCAGGCTCGGATCGATAGCGCTGAACAGACTCTGGAAGTCTTTCAGGTGAAACGGGTTATACAGGCGCAGGCCGTCGAAGCGCACCAGCGTTTCATCGACTTCGCCGCCGCGCACGTTGGATTTTGCGCTGACGTCGTTGCCCGCGGTGCCCGGCAATCGGGACACGGCGCGCAATCCGTCATCGCCAATCTCCGGCAGCAGTTCCAGGTCTGCTGCAGTGAACGCTGACGCCGACGGGCCGGCGTGGCGAAACAGTTCATAACGGCTCGCACTGACAATAACCTCTGCGAGGTCCGTGCCGGGGGCCGGCATGACTTCAACCGTCTGCCGGCTGACTTCACCCGCGCGCACGTCAATGCGGGGCGGTACAAGGCCGGCCCCGCCTGCGATTTGCAGCCGATGAGTGCCGGGCGAGACGCGGAGGAATTCGAAGTGCCCGTCCGCGTCCGTCACCGCAGTTTCTGCAACCGAACTCAGCCGCAATGTCGCCCCGGCCACGGGCTTGCCTGATGCCCGCTGCACGAGCCGGCCACGCACGGTGCTGGTGGTCGGCGGAGCTGCAGGCGCTGCGCGCACGATGACCAGCGCGCCGTCCGGGCCGGCTTCGGCAGCCAGCCCGTAGGGGCTGAGAATCTCCGCCAGAATGTCGCGCAGATTGCCGGCCACCGGTTCCTGCCGGACCCGCATCCACGGTTTCACGAGATCACTGCTGTAGAACACCGGCAGCCCTTCGTTGCCGAGTCGCTCGATGGCCTGCTCGAGGCTCAGGTTGTCGTAGCCGACAGCAGCAAACGCGAAGCGGGCAGCAAAGGCGAGCAGCAGCAGGCTGTTCAGCGCTGCTTTGGCGGTGCGAGTGCAAACCCGACCGATTCGCCTCATGTCGCCCCCCGGCTCATGGTCTCTGCGGCCGGAACTAGTCCGTTCTCAGCCTGATCATTATTGTCCCGTCATCCAGTTCGTCATAGGTGAAATCCGTGGTCGCCAGGACTACGCCCAGCGCGTCCATCGGCGCCAGGTCGCGAATATTGCCGTGCAGAATCGTGAGCCCGGCCTTGTCCTGCAGGGCGGGGCGCTGGTAGCGGACCGGGCGGCCGGTTTCGCGGGCCACCCAGTCCAGCAGTACGCTCAGCGGCTGGTCCTCGATACTTGGTGCCGGGGCGATCATCTGTACCCAGCGCCAGTCCGGATCGTCGGGCGCGACACGCGTGGTGGCCAGCTCTCCCCTGGAGGTAATGGCCAGCTGCTCGCCGGTCTTGCCCAGCTGTTTCTGGCCACTGCGCAGCAGGAGCACTTCGCCCTCGCGCACGCGCAGGCGATAGGCGTCGTCGACGTAACGCACTTCAAACTGAGTGCCCACGTCACGCGCGGTGCCGGCCGGCGTAATAATCTCGATGACCGGCTCGTTGGTGCCGCGTCCGCCCGTGTCGACATAGAGTTTGCCGGCGCGCAGTTCCACGCGCGCGGCGGACTGCAGCGCGATTTCCGTGTCAGCGGCAAGGCGTAGCGAAACCCCGCCGTCCAGGCGCAGGCTGGCGCTGCCTCCGGCGCGGGTGCGTAGCTGGCCGCCGCGGTTGAGCCCGGCTACCGCATCACCAACGGGTTGCCAGTTCATATCGACGGCCGGCCGCGTTTCCAGCATGCCGATTACCCGGGCGACGGTCGCTACCTGTGCGCTCGGCGCGGGGCTTTGCAGGACGTAAATGGCCCCGGCCAGTCCAATCACGGCCAGCGCGGCCGCCATTCGGGTCATCGTGCGTTGCCGCTTAGCCTGCAGCTTCGCCTGCCACGTTTGCCGGGCCGCCGCGTACACCTGGTCGTACACTTCTGCAGGCGGCGACTCACGGCGGCCGGCGGTACGAATCAGTTCAGCGAGCAGGTCGCCGTTAGTCGCGGGTTGCGCGGCTCTCGTATCCTGCGGGTAGTCGTCATTCATCGGTCGTCATCCTGCGTCAACCGCCTGTGGCGGGCGCAACGCGTCATCGGTGTCTACCATGTCCAGCATCGCGTGGCGAAAGGCTTCGCGGGCCCGGGTCAGCAACGATTCTGCTGCCTTTGCACTCATTTCCAGTCGTGCCGCAATTTCCTTGACGGTCAGCCCGTCTACATATTTCCATTCCAGTACGTCACCGTAGCGCGCAGGCAGCGCATCCACTGTGGCCTGCACGAGTCTCGACACGTCGCGCTGCCAGGCCGCGGTTTCCGGACGATCGGTAACGGGCCCGGCTAGCGAGTCGACAATTGCCCGGACGCCGGCGTGATCTTCGAACAGCACCACGCGTTGCCCGCGTCGGTTTTTCGCCCGGCAGTAGTCCACCAGCAGGTTGCGGCAGATCTGGCAGAACCACGTGTACAAAGCTGCTTCGGCCCGGTAGGTGTCGAGCTTGTCGAGCCCGCGGCAGAAGGTTTGCTGCACGACGTCCGAGGCCGCATCGTGGTCACCGTCCAGCCGCACCATGGCGAAGCGGTAGAGCCGCGGGAAGAAATCGTCGAATAAATCCCGGAAGGCTCGCTCGTCGCCCGCCAGAATCTTCCTGGCGACGGCGCGGTCCGTATGAACGATCCCAGCCAAAGGTTCCCTCTCCCGTCAATCTTATGCCTTAGACGTTTGCGGAGCCCGGAATCCTCCGTCGCGGAGGCAGACTTTTATCCCATTAGGTCAAATCAGCGACAGCGGGCGCAGGTCTCGGTGGATCTGCGAAGGAAAGCTTCCCGGCGTTCGTCTAATGGGGCGTATCCCCCACTCCCGGTGTGCCGGGCGCCGGCGGGCTCCATCGCAGGGCTGTGCCAACCCCCCGGGCGCGGCCGATGGAGTTCCGCCGGCCTTGCCCCCCGCCTGGCCGGTACCGCCTTTGTGCTGGGCCTTTTGCGCGGCCACACTGCCCATGACCGCGCCGTCGCCGCCGGGCGGCTGGTGTTACCCGCCGCCGAAGCGATAGGTGAGGGTGATGCCATAGTTCCGGCCGCGGCGAGGTGCCAGCGGAAAGCTGGTACTCAGCTGCCCCGGAAAATTGCGGAAATTCGGAAAGTCGGATACCAGCACCGGTGCATCCTCGTCGAGGATGTTGTCCACGTAGACACTGGCGACGAGTGCGCTGTTCTCTACGCCCAACTTCGCATTCCACAGGTAGGTCTCGCCGATTTTTGCTTCGTTGACGGCGGAGATCCATTGGTCGGATTCATAGACCCAGTCCGTACGAATAAACCAGTCGACGGTGGTGTTGAGGCTGCGCGCATAGGTGGCCGAGGCCGTGACGTTGTGCTTCGGGACTCGCGGGGCCTCGTTGCCGGACACGTCACCGTCGCCACCCGTCAGCTCTGCATAGGTCAGCGAATTGAAGTCCTCCAGCTTGGTGTCCTGCAGGCCATATGCCAGGGACAGCAACAGGTTGGTTGTGGCGGCGAACTGCATATCCATTTCCATTCCGTAGACCCGGGACTCACCGGCGTTCAGGAGAATCCGGTTGGGTTCGGCCAGCGCGACCCCGTTACACAATGTCGGTATGTCCACGTTTTCATTGATCGCCTGGTTGGTCCAGTCGATATAAAACAGCGAGGCATTGAAAGCCAGGCGGCCATCCAGCCAGCTGGTCTTGGCGCCGATCTCGTAGGTCCACGCTTCTTCTTCTTCGAACAACGCCTCGCCGTCGTCAATTCCGGCGCGCGTGACGGCCGGGTCTACGTCGACATCAAAATATGCAAAGAAAAATCCGCCGGGCTTGTTGCCCTTTGCCGCCAGCCCGTAGAGCGTCAGGTCATCGTTCGGGCGATAGGTGAGTGTGTAACGAGGGGAGAAGCTCTCGAAGTCATCCTGTTCGGAAACGCCCCGGGGTGATTTTCGTTTCGGGGTGTCCTTCGCATAGCGGCCCTCGACAGAGGCGGTCAGGTACGGCGTGATGTCGTACTCGACGCTGCCGAACACTGCTTCGTTGGTCACATGGGCATCGCCGACGGGCGACGGGCGCGTGGTGCTGTATCCGGGGTCTCCCTCGTAGAGTTCTACGCCACCGGGACCGATGCGCGGGTCGCCATAGTTGAAGCGGCAGATGCCCGTAAAGTCCCGTTGGAA
>CAZTIB010000188.1:0-9243 GCA_964613615.1 uncultured Chromatiaceae bacterium | reverse complement strand
GTGGGAGCGGCTTTAGCCGCGATTCCTTCTGGGTCCCTCAGTCGAGGCTGAGCCAGCGGGTCATCGGGGTGCCCAGCGGCGCGTCGATCCAGCCCTTCACCCGCTCGGCCACCAGCACCTTGCCGATGTACCAGTAAATGGGCACCAGGGGCTGATCGGCCAGCAACATGCCCTCTGCATCCAGCAAAAGCTGTGTGCGGGCAGCCGGGTTCCGTTCGGCATTCGCGCGCGCCAGCGTTGAGTCGAAAATGGTATTGCGGTAGCCCGCCCGGTTGTCGGTGTTGTCGCTCTCGAACTTCTGCAGGAAGGCATAAGGGTCGTCGAACACCGCAAAGACCGATGAGCGCGCGACGCCGAAGTCGCGGCCGCGCAAGCGTCCGAACAGAGCGCGCCCCTCAACGCTGTCGAGCTCTGTCTGCACGCCCACACTGCGCCACATGGTCGCGATGGCCACCATGATCTTGCGGTTCTCTTCCTGCGTGTCATAAACGATAGACACTGTCAGCGGCTTGTCCGCATCGAAACCCGCGTCTTCGAGCAGTTGCCGCGCTTCTGCCTGCCGTTCTGCCAGGGGCTGGTCCAACTGCGGCAACTTGAGGCCCGGGTAGCCGCCGGTGCCTGGTGTAACCAAGGAACCCGCGGCAAGCACATTGCCCTGCAGCAACTGTTCCGCCAGCGCGTCGCGGTCCAGCGCGATGGACAGCGCCCGGCGCACCCACGGATTGTCGAAGGGCGCACGGTCCACGTTGAACACCAGCACGTAGGTGGCCTGGATCGGGTTCACGTGCAGCGCGTTCGGAAAATTCTTGCGAATGAAGCCCAGCTCATCCGGCGGCGCCATCAGCACGGTGTCCAGTTCCCCGGCGCGAAACTGCCGGAAGGCCGCACCCAGGTCCTGCACGGGTCGCCAGTAGGCTTCGTCGATGGCCACGGTATCCGCGGCATAGAAATTGGGATTCCGGACCAGCTTGATGTGCGTTTGCGGCACGCGCTCTGCCAGTTGGTACGGACCGTTCGACACCATGGTCCCCGCCTTGGCCCAGCCGCGACCGTGCTCCTCGATCACATGCTGCGGTACCGGCACACCCTGGCTGTTGGCCAGCAACTGGATGAAGAAAGGTGCCGGCTGTTCCAACCGAATCACCACGGTTGCCGGGTCCGGTGCTGACACGCCAAGCGTATCGGGCTCACGCTCCTTGCGAGCGATTGCCTGCCCGCCCTCGATAATGAAAAACAGGCCGGCGGCGCGAGCGCCGGTCGTCGGATCCAGCAGGCGGCGGAAAGAATAGACAAAGTCGTCGGCAGTCAGCGGCGTACCGTCCGACCACTTGAGCCCCGCGCGCAGCTTGAAGGTGTAGGTGAGACCGTCGTCGCTGACGGCCCAGGATTCCGCGCAGCCGGGCACCGGCTCACCGCGCCGCCCGCGAATCACCAGCCCTTCCACGAGGTCGGACAGCACCGGGCTGGCGGGCCCGGACGTGCCGAGGTTCGGGTCGAGGCTGGGCGGGTCAATGCTGGAGCCGCGCTGAATGACCGTGGGCTCTGCAACAACTTGCGCAGTGAGGCAGCTGAGCAACAGGCAGGCTGAGAGATTGGTCATCAATGCGTGCTTCACCCAACCGATGATCCGTCAACCGGCTCAGGTTCGCAACACACAGAAGGAACCGGTGTTGAACGCTACTTTCTTCAAGAACAGCAAGCTTTTGTGTACTGCGACGATCGCAGGTGTGGTGCTAGATTCATCGCCATACATGAAGCCACCGGAGTCGAGATTGCCAGGCTCTTGAGAGGCGCTGTCGCGCAATGCTGACGTTCGAGTGGGAACCAGAGAAGGCATCTGAAAACGAAGCTAAACACGGGGTGTCCTTCGAGGAAGCCTTGACCTGCTTCAGTGACGCCGGATCATTGACGATCTATGATCTGGACCATTCGGCATCTGAAGACCGTTATGTCTTGTTGGGCATGTCGGCCCGCGGGCGATTGTTAGTGGTAGTTCACACCGACCGGCATGATAATATTCGTCTCATCACTGCAAGGCCGGCGAATCGACGCGAGTTAGAGCAATACAGCAAGGCTCACTAGCTATGCGAGATCACTACAATTTCAGTAAAGGTGTCCGGGGCAAGTACGCCGAACGCTACAAGAAAGGCACGAACTTCGTTCTGCTGGACCCTGACGTCGCGAAAGAATTTCAGGATGCTGCGGCGGTCAACGATGCACTCCGCGATTATCTTCGCGCCAAGAAAGCGGCTTCGGACAAAGCTACCTGACAAAAAAGACAGTCTTCTCTGGGCATGTCCCCGGCGCGGGACGTACCATAGGTCACCTTCTGCTTTTCTCGCTCCGACACTGTGCCCGCCCGCTAAATTCCTTGAAGGCTTCAAGCGCGATGATACCGGCCCTTGAAAGTGGCAAATTCATGGTCCGGGTGCCTCCGGAAACTCACCGTATGCTGGCGATTCAGGCTGCGGAGTCCGGCGTTAGCCTGAATCGCCTGGTGGCCAGCAAACTGTCGTAGCGGTGGCGTCAAACCCGTAATCTGGAACGTCCGGGAGGCACGACGGTAAGCTAGCGGCTACACTCCGATGTTCGTCAGGAAAACAAGAATCTACACTCGATGAACGACACGCACCGCATGCGCTCCAGGCTGACGATATTCATTGGCATGACGACGGTCTTCGTGGCCGGTCTGCTGGCCAGCCGCTACGTGTTCATGCCGGCGGCCGTGGTGCATGGCTCGTCACAATCCACCGGCGTTGCCACGGTGCTCGTGCCGCCGCGCGCGCTGCCTGACTTCAACCTTATCGATCAGGCCGCGCAGCCGCTGGCGAAGGATGATTTGTCCGGTCGCTGGACTTTGTTATTCATGGGTTTCACGAATTGCGGGGATGTGTGCCCCACTACTCTTTATACGCTCTCCGAAGCGGTCAAGAAGCTACCGACGCCGCCCGGGGTGTTGTTCGTGTCGGTGGACCCGGAGCGTGACAGCCCGGAGATAATAGACGCTTACGTGCGCGGCTTCAGCGACAGTTTCTCCGGAGCCACCGGCAACGAGGAACAACTGCGCGAGTTCGCGGGCGGTCTCGCGGTGCCCTTTTTTGTCAGAAAGGGCGACGGCCTGTATGTCGTGGAACATTCCAGTGCGGTGTTCCTGCTCGACCCGGCCACGCAACTCCACGCCGTGTTCAGTGCACCCCACGATGCACAAGCGATTGCCAAAGATCTCGAGCAGATCATGAACGAACGCGCGGCGGTTGCCTCTGCGCCTAAGCGGCTCTAATACTCGCCTAAGGGCCCCCGTTTCCACGGCACTCCGAGCGAGCCGCCGGGCAGCCATTCCTCCGCAATATGGGGGAAGAGGGAACTTTCTGCTCTGGGCATGGCTCCAGCCTTGACGGCAGTATCAATATTGATACCATAACAATGTCGGCTTGAGGACAGGAATGAGTAAGGAGATTGATCGGTATACCTACCGGGTCACCTGGTCTGAAGAGGACGGCGAGCACGTTGGCTTATGCGCCGAGTTTCCCAGCCTAAGCCGGCTGGACAAAAACCCGGAGAAGGCCCTTGCCGGCATTCGGAAGCTGGTGCGAGCCTGCGTTAAAGACATGGCCTCAAACAAGGAGCCGGTGCCCGAACCGCTGTCGGCTCGAAGTTTCAGTGGCAAATTCATGGTCCGGGTGCCGCCTGAAACTCATCGGATGCTCGCCATTCAGGCGGCGGAGTCTGGCGTTAGCCTCAATCGCCTGGTGGCAAGCAAGCTCTCGTAGTGGGGACATTCTTTAGAAGAATGTCCCCAAACATGCCGGTCCTCCATGAGGAGATGTCACATTGAATAGCACCACCCGACTGTTTCTCGGCCTCGGCTTCCTGCTGCTGGCCACTGGCACCACGCTGGGCGCCACCGGCGCGCACTTCCTGGAGACCCGCATCACACCCGATCGCCTCGCGGTGTACCAGCAGGCCGTAGACTTCCAATTCTTCCAGGCACTCGGCCTGATCGTGATCGCCGGGCTTGCCCACAAGCTGCCAGATTCGAAGCTTGTGAAGGCCTGTGGCTGGCTGGTGGTCGCCGGCATCGCGCTGTTCTCCGGCAGCATCTATGCGACGACTTTCGGCGCGCCGCGCTCCATCGCCATCATTGCGATGTTCGGTGGGATGGCCTTCCAGCTGGCCTGGTTCACGCTGGCCATCTTCACCTGGTTCGGAAAGACGGCCCGCCCTGCCTCCTGACGGCCGCAGTACCGACCTGAGCGGTGTCAGCTGACTCTTGATCTGGCCAACTATTCCGTGAACGCCGAAACCTGTCCGCGGGCAGGTGTCTCAATTTTCGTGCGCAGGCCCTTCTAATATCTTCGTTAAGTCAAACTGCGCTGTTCGCAAAGCGTGTCACCGCATACTATAAGAGTCTGAAATTCGCCCGCCGCCTATTGCGGTCGGGACAGCGCCATCACCGCAAGAACTAATATTTTAATGAGCGGTTGGCAGGCGCGAGCAAGCAGCTCCGAATGGCCTTATGCAGGTGACTAGCAGCGGCCATCCATTCCGTTAGCGGGCAGCGAGCCGAAGACCAACCGGTGAAACTCCGGTTCAGCAATAAGAAGAAGAGGACTGGAACAATGGTCAGCAGACTCAAGTCGACTCATCCTGCGTTTATCGCTTTGCTATTTATCACTTGCGTTGCCGGAACGGCCACCGCTAACGCGGCCAGCTTTATCGTTAGTGCAGACGGCGGTTTGTTTACGACCAGCGTCACATCTACTTCCGGCGCCTTTGACGGGCTCCAGGGGCTCGGCTTCAGCAGTTCTTTAGACGAGGAGTTTGTAGAGGGCGATGCCTTCGCAAGCGGCGACGGCAACGTTGACTTCATGTTCGTCAATACGATGCCTCCCCCAGGTTCTCCCGGGGCCAGCGTCTTCTATGACATGCTGGTATCTTCAGTTGGGGACGGCTCTGCGGATATTTTCCCGGGATCACTGGCCCCTGTATCCACGGCCGAAGTGTTCGTTGAATCTGTTGGGCTGCTGGTTCTTGACAATACCTCTGCGGACGACACGTACGAGATCACGTACGACGTTTTCGCGTTTCTGAGCGCGTCAGTGTTCGGGGCCCCAGGGGAACCCAGCGACGCCTTCGCTGACGCCTTTCTGGAACTGCGGGTCGACGGTTCACTCGTTCATTCCTTCTCGATCTTCGCCGACCTGCTCTTTGGCCCGCCGGACGATTTCATCGACATCATGGAAGAATTCACAGTGACGCTGGGCCCGTCGGAATCGGTGGAAATCGAACTGGTCACGGGCGTGGCCGGTTTCGCCACCGTGGTACCGGTGCCGGCCGCGCTGCCGCTGATGGGTTCCGCGCTGCTGGGTCTGTTCGGGTTCGCACGGCGCCGGGCCAGCCGAGCCTGACGACGGCCAGCAACGGTGCCGGCGTAGAGCTTCTTAAGCGATTCGCCGACGCTGCCGTTGCCCGGCAGCAACTGTCGGGCTGGTCGCTGATTCAGGGCGGTTGAGGCGTCTGCCTCGGTTCCTGCAGCCAGGTCTCACTTAAACACTACTAACCAGGTAATGCTGGCTGACGGATTCCAGCGTTGGCGGGATGCGTGCGTCCTGCAATAGAATAGCCTGTCGGTCATGACCCTGCAGAATCAAGCGGCCGCAAGCATCCGACCGATGAATTCCGGGCTTTGCAACAAACCTGAATGAAATTCGAAGACTATTACGAGGTAATGGGCGTCGCGCGTGATGCGACGCAGAACGAGATCAAGCGCGCTTATCGCAAGCTCGCGCGCAAGTATCACCCGGACGTAAGTAAAGAACCGGATGCCGAGGCGCGGTTCAAAGAAGTGGGCGAAGCCTACGAAGTGCTCAAAGATCCCGAGAAGCGGGCCGCTTACGATCAACTCGGCGCGGACTGGAAAGCCGGACAGGACTTCCGGCCACCACCCGACTGGGATGCCGGTTTTGAGTTCAGTGGCGGTGGCTACACGACCGGTGATGCCGGAATGCACAGCGCGTTCTTCGACGAGCTGTTTGGTCGCGGCCAGGCACGGCCTCGGGGTGCCGGCGGCCCTGGCGTCTTCCGTATGCGCGGCGACGATCACCACGCCCGGGTGCTCATCGATCTCGAAGACAGCTTCAGCGGCGCCACGCGCTCCATTTCTCTCCGCGTGCCCGAACTGACCGACGACGGCCACGTGACCGTGCGCGATCGCACGCTGAACGTCAGTATCCCGAAGGGCATCCGTCCCGGGCAGCAAATTCGCCTGGCCGGCCAGGGCAGCCCGGGCATCGGCGGGTCCGAGGCGGGCGATCTCTACCTGGAGGTGGCTTTCAATGCGCATCCGCTTTACCGGGTGGACGGTGCAGACATCTACCTCGACCTGCCGGTCGCGCCCTGGGAGGCTGCGTTGGGTGCACGGGTCAAATCGCCAACACCGTCTGGCGTGGTGGACCTGAAGATACCCGCGAACGCTGCCCAAGGCAGCAAGCTGCGCCTGAAGGGCAAGGGCCTGCCCGGCAAGGAACCCGGTGACCTGTATGCGGTGCTGCGGATCAGCCTGCCGCCGGCTGACAGCGATGCCGCGAAAGCCTTGTACAAACAGATGGAAGCCGAGCTCGGATTCAACCCGCGCGCTGCACTGGGAGTATCGTGAACCCATGAGCAAGACCGACCAGACCCAGCTGACCGTCGAGGTGATCGACGAACAAACCATCTTCACCCTGGCCGACCTGTGCCGCTCCTGCGCTGTAGAAGCAGAATTCGTCGAGGCCCTGGTCGAACACGGCATCCTGGAACCGACGGGCAAACGCGGTCGTCACTGGTGCTTCCCGGCAAATAGTGTGCGACGGACTCGTGTGACCTTGAGCCTGCGCCGGGATCTCGGGGTCAACCTGGCCGGTGCAGCGCTGGCGCTGGATCTGCTGGAACGCATCGACGAACTCAACGCGCGCTCGCGATGACAGTGCTGGTGTCCCTTAGGGCAAGCCTGCCCGAGCACCCGGGTAGGAGCGGCTTTAGCCGCGATCCCGCGTATCTGGAAGCAGGCCGACCGTTTGGATGCCAATCGCGGCTAAAGCCGCTCCTACAGAGGGTGGAAACGGGGACACGCTGAACGCAGAATGCCCTCATCCTACAGTTCCGTTACTCATTACTGTCGTGCCCATCCCGCGGAGCAATCGATCAGCATGAAACGTCTGTTGTCTCGACTCATAAAAACCCTGCTGCTGGCTGCACTCGTCGCCTTCGCCTTGCTACTCGCGTGGGCCTTCGAATCACGCGGCATGCCGGCGCTGGAATCCTGGCACACGGTGATCCTGGAGAATGAGTTCACGGCCGCTGATGCCGGCCCGCAGAGCACACTAAAAGACTACCTGGCGCAGGAAGCGCGCCTGTTCGACGAACTGCAGAACAAAATCTACGCGCGCGTCACCCCTACCGCCGAGATGATCTACAGCCGCTACCGGGCCGGCGGGACCCAGGACCCTGCCTGGGAGCAACGTAACTGGAACCGCACCTTCGAGCTCGTGCCGGCGCAGATCAAGGGTGGCGCGCTGCTGCTGCACGGCCTGACCGACTCCCCATACAGCCTGCGTCGCGTCGGTGAAATTCTCTACGAGCAGGGTTACTACGTCGTCGGGCTGCGCCTGCCGGCGCACGGCACCATACCGAGCGCCCTGACCACGGTAAGTTGGGAAGACTGGGTGGCCGCCAGCCGCCTGGGCGCGCGCCACGTTCGTAACCGGATGGGCCCGGACAAGCCCTTCCTGATGGGTGGCTACTCGAACGGCGGCGGACTAACGGTCAAATACGCCCTCGATGCGCTGACGGATAACGACCTGCCGGCCCCGGACCAGCTGCTGCTGTTCTCGCCCGAGATCGGCATCTCGCCCGCGGCCGTTATCGCGAACTCGCACAAGGTGTTGAGCTTCTTGCCGTACTTCGAACAGTTCAAGTGGCTGTCTATCGAGCCGGAGTACGACCCCTTCAAGTACAACTCCTTCCCGAAGAACGCCGCGGAGGAAGCCTGGGAAGTCACGGCGGCGATTCATCGCCAGATCAAAGAGGCTCACGACAGCGGGCGCTTGCAGAACTTGCCGCCCGTGCTCACCTTCCTGTCGTGGACCGACGCCACGGTAGAAACTTCGGCGACTGTGCAGAAGCTCTACGATCGGCTGGACAATACTGACAGCGAACTCGTTATATTCGACGTGAACCGCGTCGACCGGCTCGCTGCCTTTATTCCGTCGGCAAGAGAGTTGCCCCTCGACCGGCTGGAAGCCAGTGCCAATCTGCCCTACCGGCTGACGGTTGTTGCCAATGTGGACAAAGACTCGCAACAGGTGGCGGAACATTCCAAGGCACCACGTTCCGATGTGACTGCTTCCAAACCCTTACAGATCAGGTGGCCCCGAGACACCTATTCCCTGACCCATGTGGCCATCCCCTTTTCTCCCGACGATCCCGTCTACGGCACAGCCGACAGCCTGCAAGGCACCTACCGCGGCCTGCCCCTTGGAGCGCTGCAGCCCCGGGGCGAGACTCACGTCCTGGCCGCGCCCTTGAGCCAGCTCATGCGCCTGCGCCACAATCCGTTTTTCGCCTATATCGAACAGCGCCTTGCTGAGTTTTGAAAAAATGGGGTCGAACCGATTTCCGATTTATTTTCGTTTCGGTGCGCAGAGCGCACCCTACAGACTATGACCGGCGCCAGCATTGTAGGGTGCGCTGCGCGCACCGGGGCGTCGGTGCCATTTTGTTTGCGGTGCGCAGAGCGCACCCTACGGCCTTTCTCGCGCTCGACCAGCGGGGCAACTGACGAGTCTTGTATTTCGGCAAAAAATGGTGCAAGGCAACAGGTTCCGTGCTTTGATATTTTGCTGCGAGTGCTAGACTCAAGGTCATGGACGAAAGCATTCGCGTCGAGATCGAAAAGAAGCAGGCTGAGGCCCAGCTGGCAACGGCAGAAGCGATCCTGGCCGCGAAGAAGGCCCGCTGGTACGAATTAGTGATATTCGGCGGGGCCGGTATCACGGTAGGCTTGGGCTTAGCCCAGGTTCTATTTCGCTAGCGCCCGCGTCTATTAGCAATCTTCCTTTTGTTTTCGGTGCGCAGAGCGCACCCTACAGGCTTGTCGCGGCTAAAGCCGCTCCCACCGGGTTAGCTGCCTCGCGCCTGCTGCGAGCGCGCACCGAAAGCTTTGGCCCACGGGTTTGCCGTTATGCCGTGGCCGATGATGCTGAA
>CAZTIB010000187.1:0-3614 GCA_964613615.1 uncultured Chromatiaceae bacterium | reverse complement strand
ACAGCCCGAAGGGGCCGCGCAGGGATGCGCGGCTCCGGGAGAGGGGCCAGGGATGGCCCGTCTCCCGGACCCCGATGCGAGTGAGCAGCGCAGGGCACCCGAAGGGCAAGCCGGCGTCACGGGCAAGACTGGCCGGCCTGCGCGCGATGGAGAGACGACACACCAACACTTGGGGATAGCCCGTCTCCCGGCCCCCGAGTTGGTGGTTTCGCGGGCGTATAGTGAGATCTTCCGGCATCCGCGACGCGGGTGCTGTCGAAAACAATGCAGGGCGTTCCAATCGGAGAAAAACGATGACTACTTCAGACCAGTTGATTCAAAAGCGTTGCGAGCCCTGCGAGGGTGGCGTGCCGCCGTTGACGCCGGACGCGGTGCGGGAACTCATGAAGGCCCTGCACGACGACTGGTCCGTCGTGGATGACGGCAAGGCCATTCAGCGTGACTTCGAATTCAGCGGTTACCACCGCACCATGGGTTTCGTGAATGCGATGGCCTGGATCGCCGAGTCAGAGGGGCATCACCCGGACCTGGAAGTGCACTACGGCAAAGTGCGGTGCCTGTGGAACACCCACGCAATTGGCGGGCTGTCCGAGAACGACTTTATCTGCGCGGCGAAGGTAGACCGCCTGCTCGACTGAACAGGCGGCCTGCCCGCCGGGGATCAGAAATTGATTTTAGCGCCTACGCCCCACGTGCGCGGGTAACCAAGAAAGGCCGAGTAAGTGCCCGTCTGAATCGGCGTGTCGACGATGACCTGCGAATAGTTCTTGTCGAACAGGTTTTTTGCCCACAGTTCGACTTCCCAGAAGCCGTCGTCCGCGCCTACGCCGATGCTGCCGTTCCAGAGGAAGTAGGAGCTTTGCTCCTTCTCCGAGTCAAGGTTAGAACCGGTGTTGTGGTCATCCATGAAGCGCACATCCAGGTGCGCCTGTGCGAGCAATGAAGTGAAGATAGGCTGTTCAAAATCGGCCGCGGCGTTGATGATCCACTCCGGCGCGTTGGTCAGCTGTTCACCTGACAATGCCGCGACGGACGGGTCGCCCGGATCGAACAGATCGTCGTCGTACTTGGCATCTACGTAGGCGAAGCCACCCGACAGGGTCAGCTGGTCGGTGACCACGGCCGACCCGTTGGCTTCGAAACCCACCGTGTCGGCGCCGTCGACATTTGTGACGTTGAAGTTGGTCCCGGTGAAGGTGTTCAGCTGGAAATCGTCGTAATCGGCATAGAACACGGCGAGGTCCATGCGTACCCGGTTATCAAACAGGGCGCCCTTCAGGCCGATCTCCCAGGAATTCACGGTTTCCTTGTCGAACTCCAGTTCCTTGCCCGACGGCGCCGCTCCTGCCAGGAGTACAGCAAACTGTGACAGGCCGGCACGATCGAGATTGAAACCGCCGGCCTTGTAGCCGCGGGCGTAGGACGCGTAGCCCATCCAGTCGTCGTCGAAGGAGTACTCAAAGACGAAGGTACCCGTTAATTCCTGGTCGCTACGCTTTTCAGACAACTTGGGAATGCTTCCCAGGATCGCATTGTTCGGCGTATCCACGATCGGGCTGAACACGGGCAGACACGCGAATTGAAGCAGGAACGCGTTGTTGACAGGATCGATCGCACCGGCTCCCAGCAACCCGGCGGTTTGCAGGCAGGCCGGAGCGTTGGAGACCAGCGATGCGTCGAGATCCTTATCCTCTTCCGTGTAGCGCAGGCCGGCAGTGAAAGCGACCTCATCGGTCACCTGCCACTTGTTGTGGGTAAAGACCGCCCAACTGTTGGTATCTACGCCGAAGGTGTCCTCCCGCGCGCCATCGCCGGCCGAGAAGCCCGGGGCGGGGATCAGCGTCGTTTCACCCTGGGCGAGAATGATTGCATTGGCATAGGTCTCGTAGTCGCCGCCTACGAGAATGCCGTCCAGCACGTCAAGGTCTTCGTCGACGTAGTAGCCGCCCACCAGGAATTCGAAGTCTCCCATCTCCCACGCGTAACGCAGCTCCTGCGTGAAGGTCTTGAACTCATTGGTGTAGCTGCTTTTCTGGCGATACAGGAGATCCGCATCGGTGTAATCGATGTCCTGCGAGCGCTCCGCGTCCCAGTCGCGGTACGAGGAAATCGACGTCAGCGTGCCTGCACCGAGGTCCCAGTTGGCTTCCAGTGACACGCCCCATTCGTCCACCTCGGAGTCATAACCGCGATCTGAGTTCGCCGTCATGTCCCGGTCGAACGGGTCCGGCGGCAGGATAACCGTGCCGATGCCGGGTGGCGGAATCAGCGGCGTCAGGCCGTTAATGATTGCCGCGGTCGGCCCCGCAATCTTGGTGACCGCCGCGCAGCAGGTTTCGTCGCGGGTGGAGTAGTCGCCGACCAGCCGGAAGTCCAGGTCTTCACCGATGCGCGTCACCAATTGGCCGCGCACCAGGTAACGGTCACGATCGTCGTAGTCGTCACCGCCGGCCTTGTTGTCGGTAAAACCGTCGCGTTGATTCCAGGTGCCGTCCAGGCGAAAACCGGTGTGGCCTTGCACGATCGGGCCGGTGACGGCGCCGGTCACGCGGTACTGGTCATCGGAACCGTAGCTGCCCTCCAGGCTGCCACCGAATTCTTCCACGTCTGGTCGCGCGGTGAAGATCGAGATCGCACCCGCCGACGCATTCTTGCCGAACAGCGTGCCTTGTGGTCCGCGCAGCACTTCGACCCGTTCCAGCGGGCCCAGGTCGGTGAGGGCAACGCTGTTGCGGTTGCGGTAGACGCCGTCCACAAACACCGCCACCGACGATTCCAGGCCCAGGTTATCGCCCGTGGTGCCGATGCCGCGCAGTCGCGCGGTAGTGCCGGCCGTCTCGGACTGGGTGCTCGTCAGCACCAGGCTGGGGGTCAGTTGCTGCAGGTCGCGGATGTCTTCCACCCCGGCCCGCGCCAGCTCGTCGGCGCCGAAGGCCGACACCGCGATTGGCACGTCCGACAGCGATTCTTCGCGCTTGGTGGCGAAGACCACGATTTCTTCCACAATGCGCTGCGCGTGTGCCGGTGACACCACGAGTGTCAGCGCAACGAAACTCAAGCAGCAGTTACCCAGGGAACAGCAGCGTGTCATATCATTGTCCTCCCAACCCGAAAACCAACGAAGCCGTCCCCGACCCACCACAGATTCAGAACGGCTGATGCAATGCGACAAAACTTTGTGCAACCATGTTGTCTTCACGCGACGCCATGGGGCCCTACCCTCGCCGGAGGATATCACATGGGCTCCTTGGAATAGCAGCAGTGTGGCATAAAGCCCAACCCGACCATCGACAGGCAGTTTTGGTTAACTGGAGGAAATGGCTATGAATCGAACCATGATGCAGTCCGCTACCTGGCTGGCGGCCGCGTTGGCAGTCCTGCTAAGCCTCGGCAGCGGGCAGGCCCTCGCGGCGGATGCCCTCGGCCTCGACGGTCCGGAAGAAGCGCTTGCTGCAATGCGAAAGATTCAGTGCTCCACGGCCGACGGTGTCCCGGTCACCTATGGATGGGAAGGCAGCACTTACAGCCGGGTGCCGGGTGAGCGCGATCGCCTGCTGTTCCGCGTAGAAGGCATGAACATCCGTCAGTGCGGGCCTCTGTCGGCAGAGGAAGGC
>CAZTIB010000186.1:0-9079 GCA_964613615.1 uncultured Chromatiaceae bacterium | reverse complement strand
ATGAAGGTCTCGTGAATCACCAGGTCGGCGCCCTGCCCGTACTCCAGAAACCACTTGTTCGGGTTCGTGTCCGACGAAAACACCATCGACAAACCGTTCCAGTCCAGCCGGAAAGACACCGGCCCGTCGAACAGGTGGATGGCCGGGAACGCGGTGACCTTCACCCCGTTTTCTTCGTAGACGACGCCCGGCTTGCTGTAGTCGAATTCGTGGCCGATCAGCTCCCCGCCCAGTGCCGGCAACCGGCCGACGCGGCTCTCGTAATCCCAGCGCCAGGTGCGCTTGGTATTTTCGATAAACGCTGCAGTGCCGTACTCGGGTTCGCGGCCGGACGGTCCCCACACCTCCAGCGGTGTGACGCGCCCGCCGACCCAGCCGCCCATCCATAGCGCCGGCAGGTCACCGATGTGATCCGTGTGCAGGTGACCCGTGAAGATCTTGTTCGCACGGCTGTAGGGAATTCCAAGACCGGCGAAATTGCCCGCCGCTCCCGTGCCGAGATCGAAGAAAAACACGTCGCCGTTGCCCAGCTCCACCAGGAAGGACGCGGAGGCCTGGCTCGGGCGCAGCAGCGGCATGCCGGTGCCCAGGGCAATGACCCGCATCTCGTCGGCGGCTACCGCTTCGGTGCCGGGGAAGTAGTGATCGCGGGTGTCGGCGGCACCGGCGGCAACCGCCGCGCAAGCGATACAGCACGCCAGCAGGTTCCGGGTTAGGTAAGCGTCTCTCATCAGCCCTCACCGCTTGTTCCGCCAAGGATTCTGCGCACTATGAGTAACACCTTGGTCGTCACCCAACTATCCTTTTCTGGCCAACAGCTGTTGTTTAGCCGATACACCACCGGGGGGATGGGGATGGAACTGACCAACCTGGACGAAATCGAGGCCTGCCTGGCCCAGCGGTTCCGGGCAATAACCGTGCAGGGCCTGTCGCGCACGGGCCGGCGGCCCCTGTTCCGCTTCGGCACACTGCCCCGGACCCGCGTGGCCATGGCCGCCGTGGATTTCGGCCGCGCCGCGGTCTGCCGCGCAAACCAGCCCATCGACTTCGTGCCCGTGCATTTTCCGTTGCGTGGCTCCGCCGAGGTGCGCTCGGGCCCGCACGCGTTCCAGAGCCATCCAGGGGTGGGTATCAGCCCGGGCATCCGCGAGCCCCTGCTAATGCATACCAGCGAAGACTGGCAGATGCGCGTGTTACGTCTGCCGATGACATCCATCGCGCGTGAACTCACAACACTGCTGGGCTATGCGCCCGAGTTGCCTCTGCTGTTGCATCCCCGGATCGATCTGACTACGCCCGGCGGGCAGCGCCTGCGGCACCTGCTGCTCGCCGCGGCTGACGAGACAATCGCCGCGCCGGCCTTGGCGCTGGAAGACGAACTGGTCCGCGCACTGCTGCTCAGTCAGCGTCACAACTACAGCGAAGCGCTGGCCGAAGCGACGGAATCTGCGACGTCAGCCCTGGTCAGGCGGGCGCAGGACTATCTCGAAGCGAACCACCATCGGGCGATTTCCGCGACCGGTCTGGCCACCGCTTTGACTACCAGTGTCCGCAGCCTCAGCCGGGGATTTAGGCGCCACCTGGGCACATCACCAATGGCCTACCTGCGCGAGTGCCGGCTGCAGGCTGCCCGGCGCGCGCTGCTGGAGCAACACGACGGCGAGTCCGTTACGCAGATCGCCCTGAATTGCGGGTTCAGCCACCTCGGTCGCTTCGCGGTCGACTACAGGAACCGGTTCGGGGAATGCCCGTCCAGCAGCTTCAGGGGGACCTGGCGTGTCCCGGCAGCGGCCGCGCAAACGGATAACAGGTCTGCGCCGGAAGACATGGCAGTCTCCCTGGTCGCATAGCATTCTGAAACATTGACGCATTTCCGGTCTGGCGACCGGTTCAGCTCGCGCGGAGGTACTCGTGCAACGAGTCATGTTCTGGGGCCTGATCCTGGTCTCGCTGGTCGCAAATTTCATCATCTTCAAAGACCTGGCCGATATCAGCCAGTGGCTGATCCAGTCCAGCCGCGAGTTTACGATGGGCGTCTGGTACAACCGCCAGTGGCTCGCGATTGCCGGGCTCGGCACCCTCGCCGTTGCGTGGCTCTTGTGGTTCCGGGACCGGCGCCTCGCCGGGGCCGGCGCATTGATCGGCCTGACGCTGGTCAGCCTGTTCTTGTTCTACAGCGGCTACATCAACCCGCACCTGATGTTCCGTTCCCAGCAACACACGGCGAAGTTCGTGCCGGTCAGTGAAGCCCGCCCCTATTTCGAACGCACTTTCGACTGGGCGCGCTACGGCTGGCAGCAGTACGACTCCGTCGATGATATCAGCGTGCTGGTACTGGAAACGGACGACGGCGCGATTGCGTACAGCGACTACTTCCTGTTGCAGCCCCACGTGGCGACGGGCGGACCTGTGCAGGGTGAAGAAGTCGTGATGACCTACTGCGGGCTGACCAATATGGGCATCGCGTACAGCCCCGTGATCGGCGACCAGCCGCTGGAGCTAAGCGTGATGACGCAACTGGAGAACAACCTGGTGCTGTTCGATCACAACACCGGTGAACCGATCCAGCAGATCTACGGCACGATGGAAGGTCAGCCCGAGCGCGGCATGATGCAGGAGTGGCCGACCGTGCGGATGCCGCTGGCCAGCTTCGAGGCGCTGTATCCGGACGGCCGCGTGTTCGTAAACGAGATCCCCAGTTTTTCCGAGAACCCGGTGATTGCAGGGTGGGACCGCCTGACCCGGCACGTGATGATGTACAACGGCGTGAGCCTGCAGTGGGTCGGCGACGAGCCCGCCTTCCCCACGATCGACGAGTTCGACAAGCGCCTGCCGCGGAAGTCGATGATCTACGGCCTGAATATCGGCGACGACTATGTGGCCTATACCGCGGACTTCATCCGCGCCCAGGGGGGCGTAATCAACGTGCAGGTCGGCGGCCGCAACGTGGTGCTGGTCTACGATGAACGCTGGGGCGCGGTCGGCGCCTTCTACAACGATACCGGCGCCCCGGTCGAGGCCGTCAGCATCATGGGCGAGACTGCCGAGGCGGGGCGGCTGAGCCGGGTCGAAACCCTGAAAAGCGACGTTTTCTGGTTCATCTGGGCGAACTTTCACCGCGACACGGATGTGAACCGGGTGGCCTGAGGGGCCGGCGGCCGATTCGCCAACAGGTCTGCCGGATCGGACAATTCAAGCGCCGGCGGCCTGCCGGTGAAGTGCTAGGATTCCTGAAGGGAAGCGGCCCGAAGACGAGCCGGCACAGCGGAGCCGGCCCCAGAAGGCCGCGCTGAACCCCGGGGGGAATCATGGCGCTGCCCAATATTCAGGACTATTTCGTGCCCGGCACCCGGCAGGAAGCCGTCGACCTGCTCGGGAAATTCGGCGACAACGCGATGCTCGTGGCCGGTGGGACCTTCGTGCACGGCCTGGAGGTGCGCGGCGTTCTCGGCGAGATCCATGCCCTGATCGACATCAGCCAGCTCGAGCTGGCGGGCATCCGCGCCGAGGACGGCAAGCTCGTGATTGGCGCGACCACCAACTTCGGCGCGATCCAGGCGCACGAGGGCATTGTGGCGACGCCCCAGTACGCCGCGATTCTCGATGCGCTGACCTACCCGCCCGCGCAGATCATCAATGTCGGCACGATTGGCGGCTGCATTGCGGCCTCGGCGCCGTTATATGACCTGCCCTGCGCGCTGTCGGCACTGGACGCCAGCGTGCGCATCGACGGTCCCAAGGGCGCGCGCGAAGTGGCCCTGGCCGAGTTCTTCACCGGGCTGTTCGAAAACGTGCTGGCCGGTGACGAGCTGCTCACCGAGGTCGTGCTGCCCGGGACAGCGGCAAACACCGCCAGCGCGTTCCTGAAGCTCGAGACAAATGCGAATGATCTTGCGATCGTGAACCTGGCCGTGCGACTGACCGTGGACAAGTCCGGCAACTGCGCCGACACGCGCATCTACGTCGGCGGCGGCATCGGCGAAAAGTACGCGCGGGCTGTCAGCGTCGAGGCCGTGCTGAACGGCTCCCCTGCCGACGCCGCAAGCTTCGCAGCCGCCAGTGAAGCCGTCGTGAAAGACATCGAAGCGGTGGACGATCACCGCGCGTCGGCCGCCTACCGCGCGCACATCGCGAAAGTCTATACCCGCCGCTGCCTGGCAACGGCCCTGGAACGCGTGGGCTGACCCGGAGAAACGAGACATGAAAAAGCTGATCGAGCTGAATGTGAACGGTGAACGCCACGAAGTCGCCGTGACCCCGGAGGCCAGCCTGCTGAACGTGCTGCGCGGTGATATCGGTCTGATCGGACCCAAGAAAGGCTGTGACGCGGGCGGCTGCGGCTGCTGCTCGGTGCACGTAGACGGCAAGGTGGTCTACTCGTGCATGACCTACGCCGTGGGCGCGCAGGGCAAAGCGATCACCACCATCGAGGGTATCGGCAAGCCCGATGACCTGCACCCGCTGCAGCAGGCCTTCATCGACGCCGGCGCCGTGCAGTGCGGCTACTGCACCAGCGGCATCCTGATGGCCGCGAAGCAGCTGCTGGACACCACGCCGAAACCGGACGAAGACACCATCCGGCACGCGATTGCCGGCAACCTGTGCCGCTGTACCGGTTACACGAAGATTGTAGACGCGATCAAACTGGCCGCGGAACGGTTCTAGGCCGCAGGAACGGGAGAACGACCATGAGCGTGATCGGCAAGAGCGTGCCCCGCCCCGATGCCCTGGACAAGGTCACAGGTGGCAAAGCCTACCCGGTGAACTATCAGCTCCCCGGCATGCTGCACGGCAAGCTGCTGCGCAGCCCCTACCCCCATGCAAAGATCCTGAGCATCGACACGTCGGCCGCCGCGGCCCTGCCCGGCGTGAAGGCGGTGCTGACGCATCACGATGTACCCCAACGCAAATACACGTCCGTGTACTTCGTGCCGACAGACACCAAGAGCATGCCGCAGGACCTGCTGATCATGAGCGACCACGTGCGCTTCGCAGGACAGCCGGTGGCCGCGGTGGCAGCGACCACGGCCGACATTGCCGACCAGGCACTGGAACTGATCGAAGTGGAGTACGAGGAACTCCCGGCCGTCTTCGACCCCGAGGAAGCCATGCAACCCGACGCGCCCCAGTTGCACGATGGTGCGGACAACAACATCGCGGTGGCACCGGTGATGGAGTTCGGGGACATCGAGGCCGGCTTTGCCGCAGCCGACCACATCTTCGAAGGAACCTACACCACCCAGCGTGCCCACACCTGCTACCTGGAACCGCGGGTTTGCGTAGCCGAGTACGACGGTACAGGCGGCTACACCATCAACTCATCGATGCAGCACCTGTTCGGGCTGCGCGAGAAACTGGCCTTTGTGCTGGAGATCCCGGAAGGCAAGGTCCGCGTGATAAAACCGCCCTACATCGGCGGCGGCTTCGGCGGCAAGCTGGACATGAGCTACATCGAGCCGGTGGCAGCGCTGCTCAGCAAGAAAGCGGGCCGCCCGGTGCGCATGGAACACACCCGTTACGAAGATTTCATCACCACCACGCGTAACCCCATCAAGGTGTACCTGAAGGCCGGGGTCAAGAAAGACGGCACCTTCACGGCCCGCTACGGCCGCAGCATCCTCGACGCCGGCGCTCATGCCACCCACGGCGCCGAAGTGATCAACGTGCACGGCTTCGCGTTCCTGGCGAGTTACGCCTGCGACAACGCCAAGTGGGAAGGCAAGTCGGTATATACCAACAACATGATCGGCGGCGGTTACCGCGGCTACGGCGCGCCGCAGGCCTGCTTTGCCTTCGAGTCCCTGAACGACGAAATCTGCGACACGCTGGGCCTGGACCCCATCGAGTTTCGCAAGAAGAATGCGCGTGAGCTCGGTGGCGCGCACCCGCTCGTGCCGGGCCTCACGATCGATTCCTACGCGATGGAAGAGGTACTGGATCGCGGCGCCGAGGCCATCGGCCTGGCACAACGGCACGCACCGGGCGCGAACGGCGACGGTACGAAGAAGCGCGGCATCGGCATGGCGCTGTTCCCGTTCTGGGTCAGCGGCTGCGTGGGCTTTCCGGACATCTACGAGCACTCCGGCGCGATCATAAAACTGAACGTGGACGGCACGGCCGACGTCGCCACCGCGTCGGTAGACATCGGTTCCGGCCAGATCACCACGCTGCTGCAGATTGCGGCCGAAGAGCTCGGCCTGCCGATGGACGCGATGCGCATGGTCGAGACTTCGGACACAACGACGGTGCCCTTCGACGCGCCCACGCATGCCAGTCGCATCACCTACGGCTCCGGCCTGGCCATCAAGGCCGCGGCCGGCGAGGCGAAAAAGCGGTTGCTGGAAGTGGCCGGCACGATGATGGAGGCAAGCCCGGAGGATCTCGAGGTCGTCGACGGCATCGTCAGGGTCAAGGGCTCACCCGACACCTCGGTGTCGGTGGCAGACGTCGCGAAACGCTCGGAGTCACCCTTCATCCAGTTCACCGACCAGGGCCCCGCACCGACCACGCTGGGCGAAAAAGGCACGATCATCGGCCTGTCCAGCATGGCACCCCCGTCTAACCCCAGCCCGATTGCGGCCGGTTTCGTCGAAGTGGAAGTGGACACGGAGACGGGTGAGGTGAAGGTGGAACGCGTCGTGTATTCCCACGATCTCGGCCGGGTCATCAATCCCCAGGGTGCGGAAGGCCAGGTGGAAGGCGGCTTCCAGCAGGGCATCGGCTACGCGCTAATGGAAGAGATCCAGTTCGACCCGGACTCCGGCACCTGCCTGACGGGCTGCTTTCTCGACTACAAGATTCCGACCGCGGTAGAAATGCCGACAAAGATCGAGAGCATCTTCGTGGAGTCGAACGAACCCACCGGGCCTTTCGGCGCCAAGTCCATGTCCGAGGCCTGCGTGGTGGTGCCGGCACCGGCGATCGCAAACGCGATCTACAACGCCACCGGCGCGCGGTTGAAGGACCTGCCGATGACGCCGGAGAAGGTGCTGGCTGCGCTCCGCGAGCTGTAGCCGCAGAGACCTGATATACGGGTAGGAGCGGCTTTAGCCGCGATTGGTGTTTGCACCGATGCTGTCGCGGCTAAAGCCGCTCCTACCAGGCGAACGCATAGTTGGCGCTTCCACTCTTTGGTGGGAGCGACTAGCCACGACAGCGTAGCCACCAAAATCTAGCGCCGCGCCAATATCGGCGCTGCCGTTACAATGACCCCATGAGCCCAACAGAATTCACCAGCATCGACCAGGTCGAGGCGGCGCTGACCGAGCGCAGCTACATCCCGGATCGCGCGCTGGCGACCACGGTGTTCCTGGCCCTGCGCCTGGGCAAGCCTATCTTCCTGGAAGGTGAACCCGGAGTCGGTAAGACAGAACTTGCGAAAGTACTGGCCGACGCCCTCAACACGGAGCTGATCCGGCTGCAGTGCTACGAGGGCCTCGACACGCACACCGCGCTGTACGAGTGGGACTACCCGCGGCAGATGCTGGAGGTGCGCCTGCAGGAAGCCCGCGGTATCGACAAGGACAGAATTGGGGCGGACATATTCGGCGAGGACTACCTGCTCGAGAGGCCGCTGCTGAAGGCCATCCGGCACAAGGGCGCAAAGCCCCCGGTGCTGCTGATCGACGAGATCGATCGCTCGGATGAAGAGTTCGAGGCCTTCCTGCTGGAGGTGTTGTCGGATTTCCAGGTGAGCATTCCGGAGATCGGCACCATCGTCGCCCGGCAGGTGCCCGTCGTCGTGCTCACGTCCAACCGCACGCGGGAACTGCACGACGCACTGAAGCGACGCTGCCTGTACCACTGGATCGACTACCCCGACGTGCAAAAAGAAATCGAAATCGTGGCCGCGCGGCTGCCCGGTATCGAGGCTGCGCTCGCCTCACAGCTGGCCTTTTTCATGCAGCGCGTGCGCGGTGAAGACCTGTACAAGCGCCCCGGCATCGCCGAGACCATCGACTGGGCCGGCGCGCTGCTCGCGCTGGGCACCAGCGAACTCGATGCTGGGACCGTGGATGCAACGCTGGGCTGCATCCTGAAGTACAAGGGTGACATCGAGAAACTGCAGACCGCCGGCCTCGAGAAGCTGGTGGATGAAGCCCGTGATGCCCAGGCCTTCGCCGAGTCGCCAACCACCCGCTGAGCGCGTTGTGTCGGACCAGCCCACGCTTTTTCGCCACGCAATGGGCTTCATGGATGCATTGCGGACCGCCGGCCTGCCAGCGGATCCGGCAGGCGCCATCGACTTCTGCGCAGGCCTGCAGCAGATCGATATCAGCGAAGCGGCCGACTTCCACGCGGCCGCCCGCACCACCCTGATGCATCGCAAGGAGGACCTCGCCCGCTTCGACGAGGTCTTCCGCGAGTACTGGCTCGGCCAGCGGCGGCCACGCAACCGGCTGGGCGATGAAGACGAAAACGAAGTGCAGGGCCAGGAAGCGACGCAAGCGCCGGAAGATGAGCAACAGGACCAGTCAGGTCCGGAAAAAGACGATCACCAGGCCAGCTACGGCGTCGAGGAGCTGATCCGGCAAAAGGACCTGGCCACGCTGACCGACGCGGACATCGAGAAGGCGCGGCGCCTGATTCGCCAGTTCGTCGTCGAGTTCGCCACGCTGCGCAGCCGCCGCCACCAGGCCAGCCGCCGCGGCCGGCTGCTGGACTTTCGCCGCATGCTGCGCCGCTCTGCCACGCGCGGCAGCGAGCTGTCGGAGTTCTACTTCCGCAAACGCCGGGTGCGCAAGAGCCGCCTGATGTTGCTGTGTGACGTATCCGGGTCCATGGAACGCTACTCGCGCTTCCTGCTGGAATTCATCTACGCACTGCGCCGTGAACTGCCGGACACCGAGGTGGCGGTATTTGCGACACGGATGACCGTGATCACGGACTTACTAAGCGCCCGCAGCATGGCCCAGTCACTGCGGGAAGTCGCACAACGGGCCGGCGACTGGGGCAGCGGCACGGACATCGGGGGTTGCCTGCGCGATTTCAATGACCGTTACGCGCGCGACATGCTGACGTCGGACACCGTGGTGGTGCTGCTAAGCGACGGCTGGGATCGCGGCGATGCGCAACTGAT
>CAZTIB010000185.1:0-7772 GCA_964613615.1 uncultured Chromatiaceae bacterium | reverse complement strand
TCGATTCCTCTTGCGGTCGCCACGAGCGTTCCGATTGCACTATCGACGCGGTCGGCTGCGGCAGGTGGCCATGTGATGTCCCGGGAGGCTCAGCAAGCCATGACCCCCGATCAGGCGCTCGCAGAGCTGCAGGCTGGTAATAAACGCTTCACGAGCGGTGAGATGCGAAAACGCGACCTGATGGCGCAGGTCAGCGCGACTGCGTCGGGACAGTTCCCATTTGCCGTCGTCCTCGGCTGCATCGACTCCCGGGTTCCACCAGAGCTGGTGTTCGACCAGGGAATCGGCGATATTTTCACCCCGCGCATTGCGGGCAACTTCGCCAATACCGACATCATCGGCAGTATCGAGTTTGCCACCAAGCTTGCTGGTGCAAGGCTGATTGTCGTGCTGGGGCACACTGAATGTGGTGCAGTTAAGGGTGCTTGCGATGGCGCCAGGCTGGGAAACCTGACCAGCACGCTCAGCAATATTGCGCCGGCCGTCTACGCGGTCACCGACGTGGATGGCGACCGCAATTCGAAAAATGCCACCTTTGTCCAGCAGGTCGCGGACGAGAACGTGCGTCTGACTGTAGGAGCGCTGACCGAGCGCAGTTCAGTGCTCGGAGATCTTGTTTCTGCGGGTCAATTGAAAATCGTTGGCGCGATGCAGGACGTGAGCTCCGGTACGGTGACTTTTTTCAGCTAGTAGAAAAAGGAGAACGATCATCAGACTTTCAGTAGCCGTCCTGCTGGTTCTCGGGTGCCTGGTCGCAGTGCCGCCGGCGTGGGCCCAGGCGCCGGGCACGCGGGTGACGGTAGAGCAGCTGCAGAATCGAATCCAGGCGGCCCAGGACGCGGCCGACCTGGATGACGCCAGCAAGGCGCGCCTCATCGATCTGTACCGCCAGGCGATCAATAATCTCGAATCCGTGAGCGTCAATGAGGAGCTGGCCGAGGAGTATCGTCAGGCAAATCGAACTGCACCGCGCGAGACGGAGAAAGTCCTAGCCAGCATCGAGCGGCGACGTGACAGCGATCCGCTCGCCAGTCTGCAGGTCTCGGAGGCTACTCGCACCAGCGAACTGGTCCGCAGGCTCGAAGAGGAACTCGCGAACCAGACTGCCGTCGAGGCGAAACTGGCCGTGCTCGATGCGAGGCTCGAGTCCGAGCTATCCCGGCCGGCCGAGGCCCGGCGAAGGATTGCGGCGGCACGTTCGCAGGTGTCTCAGCTGGCTGGTGAGCAGCCGACGAGCGAACAACGGCCGCGGTTCGTCGAAGCGGTGCGCTGGGCGCGGCAAACGCGTCTGCAGGCCCTGCAGAGCGAGATCGCGATGCTCGACCGGGAGTTGCTGAGCTATAGCTCGCGCAATGCGCTGTTAGCGGCGCAGCGGGAACAGCAAGCGCTGGGCCTCCAGCGTATTAATCAGCGGGCCGAGGCGCTGCGGCAGCTCGCCAACCAGCGTCGCCGCACGGAAGCAGACCGCGCCATTACGCAGGCACAGGCGGCGCTCGAAAGGGCGGCCACCGATGAGCCCCTGTTGCGCCAACTGGCCGACGCGAACCTGAAACTGGTTGAGTCGCTGCAGTCGCAGGTCCAGGAACTGGACGCGCTGGCGAAACGGGACAGCACCCGGCCGACGACTGCCCAGATCGAAGCCGCTTTTCGCAGCGCCAGGCGCAAGCTCGAACTGAAGGGTACGGGAGCGCCCGTGGGGCTCGCGATCCTCGAAGAGCGTGGCAACTTCCCCAGTGCCCGGGATTTCGAAGTGGAGCGACGTGCGGTCAGCCGGTCCATCACAGCCGTCAGCCTGCGTCTGATCGAGGCGCAGGAAGAGCGCCAGGGGCTCGGTGATATTGCCGCTTACCTGGACCGGCGACTCACCGACCAAGGCGCTGAACCCCCGGCAGTGGAAGCCCGACAGGAACTCGAAGACCTGGCGAGGACCAAGCGAGCGCTGTTGGATCGAACGATTGCCAACGACACCGCCCTGCAACGGCGCCTCTACGATCTCGATGACGGGTTGGATCGGCTCGCGACGCGTATGGCCGCCTACGACGAGTTCCTGACGGAGCGACTGCTCTGGGTGCGAAGCACTCGCCGTGTTGATTTCGATACCTGGGCCAGTCTGCCGGGCGAGATCGCGCGTTACCTGTCTCCGGGGGTTTGGCTCGAGACCTTTCGCCTGGCCGCCGTACGCCTGATCCAGGCGCCGGTGTTTCTTTTGATGGCCTTGGTCGCAGTCGCCCTGGCCTGGCGGCGCAAGCGTTTCGACCAGGCGCTTGTTGAAAGTGGCAACAAGGTCGGCCGAATTCGCGACGACTCCATGACCCTGACTTTCCAGGCGCTGGCTTACACGGTGTTGCTGGCAGCGCCCTTGCCGCTGGTGCTCGGGGCCGTGGGAGGTGGGCTGGCGACAGCACCGGAAGGGACCGCCTTTGCGAACGCGATCGGCGCGGCACTGGTGCAAACAGCCGTGTGGCTCGCCTTTCCGCTGGCGGTCTTGATCGGGTTCAGGGCAGATGGTCTGGCTGGCCGTCACTTTCGTTGGGACGTTGGGACGCTGCAAGCCGTCCGCCGGCAACTTCGGTTGTTCATCGCAGTCGGTTTCCCAATCTACTTTGTCGTTGTGACCTCCAATACGATGAATCGACTGTCGGGCAGCGTTGGTGGCGCCTTGACGTTGACTGCTTTTATAGCCCTGATGACGGTGCTGGGCGTTCTGATTTTCGGGGTCGGGCATCCCACCCGCGGGGCGATGAAGGCCATACTGGCCGCGCACCCGGAGAGCCGCTGGTGGCGCTGGCGTTACCTGTGGTCCCCTGTTGTTGTCCTGATTCCCGTTGCGCTGGTCGTGCTCTGGGTCCTTGGATTCAGCTACACGACCCAGCAGTTCGGTCAGCGTCTGTTTGAGTCGATCTGGCTGCTGACTATGATCTGGCTGGGTGCGGCACTGGTGCGGCGCTGGCTGCTGATGACGAACCGGCGACTGGCCTACGATAAGGCCGTGGCAGAGCTGGAAGCAGCCCGGGCGCGGCGTGCCGGCGAGGAACAAGGGGCTGAAGGAGAACCCGCCGACGAAGGCGACATCGGCGAGCCGGAAATCGACCTGGTCGCCCTCGACGCCGACAGTAGGAAGCTGCTCAACGCGACGGTCTTACTGCTCTTGGTGCTGGGCCTGGCCGGCATCTGGAGTGATGTGCTCCCCGCGCTGGGCGTGTTCCAGGACGTCAATCTCTGGAGCAAGACAGAGCTGGTGGGCGGGGTGGAGCAGCTCGTACCGGTGACGCTGGTCGACCTGCTCCTCGCCGCAGTCGTTGCCATTGGCGGCTATGTGCTCGCAAGCAACCTGCCGTCACTGATCAACATCATCCTGCTGAAGCAGGGCAGCGCGAGTGAAGGGACCCGGTACACGGTGCAAACGCTGACCAGCTACACGCTCGTGGCGTTGACCGTAATCCTCGTGCTGCAGTTGCTTGGGGTTCGGGGCGCACAACTCGGTTGGGCCGCCGCGGCATTGGGTGTCGGTATCGGCTTCGGCCTGCAGGAAATCGTGGCCAACTTCATCTGCGGGCTGATCCTGTTGTTCGAGCGCCCGATCCGGGTCGGCGACATCATCACGGTGGGCGATGTATCAGGTACCGTGAGCAAGATCCGTATTCGTGCCACAACCATTCGCGAATGGGATCGAAAAGAACTGGTGATACCGAACAAGGAACTTATCACCGGCCGCTTGTCGAACTGGACCCTGTCCGACGCAATGACCCGGCTCTTAATCGTTGTCGGCGTGGCTTACGGCAGCGATACGGAAAAGGCGAGGGCGCTGATGTGCGAGGCGGCGCAGGAATGCCCGACGGTGCTGGAGGATCCTGAACCCTTCGTGCATTTCGAGCAGTTCGGTGACAGCAGCCTGAACCTGGGGCTGCGCATCTTCGTGGGCTCGCCATCGGACCGGCTGTCCTCGCAGACCGACGTGCTGACGCGAATCGACCAGAAATTCAAGGATGCCGGCATCGTGATCGCCTTCCCGCAACGTGATGTGCACTTGTTTACCGGGGAGGAAGGTGTCGCAAGTGAAGGTCGCAGCGAATTCGGGCCTAAGGCCGCTGGAGCTTGAGGCCAGTAGCACCGAATTTCGGTATTTTCAATCCGGGGACTTTTGCAAATTTCTCAAACAGCCGTGAACCGCATCCCCCCGGAGTCAAATCTGTGAACTGTCCCCGGAATCACTGCACGATCTTCGGGGCATCGCGGGTCTTGCTGCTTGGCGTGATGCTGGTGACACAGATAGCGGATGCGCAGCTCCTGCCGCCGGGCATCGAGTTCAGGGTGACGGAGGAACTCGCCGACGGTCTCTATACGTTCCGCTACGGGCCGTACCGCAGCCTGTTTATGGTCACCACTGAAGGTGTGATCGCGACGGACCCACAGTCACCCGAAGCGGCCGTGGAATACCGCGACGCGATCGCCGAGGTCACGGACCTGCCGGTGAAATACGTGGTGTATTCCCACGCCCACTGGGATCACGCGCGCGGCGGCCAGATCTTCAAGGACGAGGGCGCCACCTTCGTGGCCCAGGAACGTTGCTTGGACGTGTGGCGCGACTCGCCGGATCCCGCTGTCGTGCCGCCGGACATCACCTTCGGCAACGAGTACCGCGTGGAACTCGGTGACCAGTCGCTGGACCTCTACTACTTCGGCCCGAGTCACGGCACCTGCCTGGTGGTGATGATTCCGCGGCCGCACAAGATGATCTACACGGTAGACATCGTGACGCCCAGGCCAGCGGGTGGCGGTTATCTGCCGTGGGACCCGCAGGTGGCGGACTTCCAGTTCTACAACGCGGTGCAGTCTTTGCAAGCCATCGAGGCGCTTGCCGAGCGCGAAGGCCTGGAGCAGGTCGTTGGTGCGCACCTGGTGCCGCTGCCGGGTAAGGGCGGCTTCACGGCCGCGCCGTCCACCGGCCCGGTGATCCAGATCCGCGAGCGCTGGCAGTTCTGGGACGGCCTGATGCAGGCGGTGAAGGCGGAGATGGACAGCGGCACGCCGAGCTTCATGGTAGCGAATCGTCTCGACCTGTCGCCGTGGGAAGATATCCGCGGTTTTCAGAAGCGGAAGTTCAAGATACTCGTCGACCGGGTCGCGGCCTACTACGCGATCGGCCGCTAGGCGCTGCTATAGCGCATCAGCGCATCAGAGCCGGCACGCGCTGCCCCTCAACGTGGCGCGTGGCGTATTCGGTGAGAATTGCGTGTCCGGAACCGGCGGTGGCTCCTAAGGTATAATGGACAGTGACCTTAACTCTGTAGAAACCTGGCGAAGTCGCGAGGGTATGGTCGCTGTCCCCGTAATCCTCGCGGCCATACAATGTCGCTTCAGGCCACACAAGCGGAGTGACTTATCCATTTTGGGTCTTTGCTATCCGGGGAAGGAGGTTGCCATGAGACACACACAGGTGGGCGTTCTAGCGAGAGTTGGGGTAAGTTTTTTGGCCGTGCTACTTGTGGCCAGCTGTGCATCGTCACCAGAGCGCACGCTATCTGAGAAAGCCCCGTCTTACGCCATACTGCCAAACGGCCACGACCCGCTGAATCCCAGCCAGCTTTCCCCCATCTATGCGGCGATGGCCTCCGGGGAGGATAAACACCCTGTGCGCCAGTTGGAGCGTCAGCGCGGACACGCATTGAATATTCTCTCCCTGTCTGGAGGTGGCCAGAACGGTGCATTCGGCGCTGGATTCCTGATTGGTTGGCGCGAGAGTGGTCGACGGCCCGAGTTCGATATCGTCGGTGGTGTGAGTACGGGCGCACTGCTGGCCACGCACGCGCTACTCGGCACCCCAGCCGACGACGCGAAGCTGGAGGAGATGTATACGAAGATCACACAAAAGGATATCTACTCCAATAGGTCGATCATCAGCATCTTGTCCGGCTCTGATTCGCTGAAGGATACCGCGCCGATGCGATCGCTTATTGCAAAATACATTACTAATGAAACTCTCAAGCGCGTGGCGGCCGCCGCTGACGACAACCGACGGCTGGTGGTTGGCACGACCAACGTCGACTATGCGCAGACCTGGGTTTGGGACATGTCACTGATCGCGAAGAACGGTGATATCGATCTTTATCGTAAAGTGCTGTTGGCATCTGCATCGTTCCCGATCGTCTTTCCACCGGTAGAAATTGATGGCCATCTGTTCGTGGATGGTGCCGCGCGCTCCAATGTCGTGGTTGCCGGCATGGGCGGGACGGAGCAACCGCCACCGCCGCTGCACGGGCCGGGCAATCTTTACTTGATTTCCAACGGTCGACAGAACCACCCACCAGCAGCATTGCGCAGGGCGCTGGGTAACGTCGCGGCCACAACGGTAAGCGTCATGATGGACCAGTCAATGCAAACGGCGTTAACGCGCTCGTATTTCGGCGCGAATTTTTTGGGCTACAACTTCAAAATGGTTGCAATCCCGGACGACGTAGGGATCGGAAACGATCCACTTGCCTTTGATCCGGGCCAAATGCGTGCAGCCTTCGACGCCGGACTCGCGCTTGCTAAGCAGCCCGAACCCTGGTCCAGCGCTCCGCCAAATCTGGGCGACATACCCCCCTGGGCGTTAGAAGCGATTGAGGAGCGTTATTAACCCGGGGGCACGCTGACGTATTCCTCTAGATTCAGTTAGAGGAAACAAGTATCGAGCAACCGCAATAGTGACTTCTCTGATTGGTGCCGGTCATAGCTTTATAGTTTGTTGACCTCAAGACCAGGTTCTCAGCGACAGGCGATTCCGGGGACAGTTTACCTATTTCCTGCTCCAGGCAAGCGTGCCGGCGGCAGCAGGAGAAATAGGTAACCTGTTCCCGGAATTACGCCACTATGGCCTACAGCTGGTCCTTGATCGGCAGGATACGCAGCAGATTCACGCTCAAGCGCTTCCAGAAGCCGGTTTCCGGTTCGCGAGTGTAGGTGACAGGCTCGTCGCCGCTTTCATCGAGCCAGCGCAGTGAACCCCGATCGTTCATCGTCACGGTGTAGGTCATGGCCGGCAGCGAAGCTTCCACGGCTGTCGCGAATTCGTTGGCCATTTCGGGATCATTGATGATCACGCCCATTTCGGTGTTGATGTAAGCGGAGCGCGGATCGAAGTTGAAGGTACCGATAAAAAAGCGCTTGCGATCGGCGATGAATACCTTGGCGTGTAGCGTCCCCGCACCCGCGGTAATGCCATCGCGCGCCTGCTGGAGCTGGTTTGAGGTCGGGTTGATTTCGTTCAGCAGTACCCCCATGCCCAGCAGCCGCTTGCGCGTCCCCGCGTAGCCCGACTGGACCAGGGTCTGGTTCGTGGACGCCAGGGAGTTGGTAATTACCCGCAGTTTCACATCCCGCTCCCGCAATTCACGGAAGAGCGCCATCGCTGGTTTTCTTGGAACGAAGTAAGGCGTGATGATGATCAGCTCTTTCTCAACCTGATCTGCGGCTTCGAGCAGCTGCGGCGTAATCAGCGGATCGAGTTCCTGGGGCCGCTTTTTCAAACCCTTGTCCGGAGAGTCATACAGCAACGTGTAGGGCGCCCAGAACAGGTCGTCCTCCGACGTGGCGATGGTTTGCACGATCGCATTGTTGAGCACGCCCGCGTAGGGCCCGTCCGCCAGCTCGTCCCGACGCTTTGTTATTCGCTGGCGCGCCACCTCCAGCGCGGTTGCCGGATCTTCGGGCGCCTCGGTGAGCATATGCACTGGCACGGCCAGTTTGTGATTCCAGTACAGGTCGAACATGGCCGAGACCTCCTGGACGAT
>CAZTIB010000184.1:0-12836 GCA_964613615.1 uncultured Chromatiaceae bacterium | reverse complement strand
TCGCGCAGGGCCTCCTGGACGCGCTGCCCGTCCAGGGTGTCACCAATGTTGATCGGCAGATAGTTGAACACCGTGCCTTCGGAGATGCGCTGCAGACCCTCTACGCGAATGTCCCGAACCACCAGGTCAGCTTGCTCCTGTGCCGGCGCAGGCAGAGCAACCGCAAGTAGCAGCAGTACGGCCAGTGATCTATGCCGAACTGACCGTGTGAACCGGTAAAAAAGACTGGCGGCCATTGAGTATCAGCCGAACAGGCGCGACAGGTCGTTGTAGAAAGCGAAGCTCATCAGTATCAGCAGGAACAGAATTCCAACCTGCTGCCCAATTACCTGCGTCTGCTCCGACAACGGGCTCCCCTTCACCGCTTCCGCCAGCTGGTAGAGGATCTGTCCCCCATCGAGCATGGGCACCGGCAACAGATTGAGTATCCCCAGGCTTACGCTGACGATGGCCAGGAAACCGAGAAAAGTCGTCAGGCCGCCACTGGCACTGTAGCCCGCAAACTGCGCGATGTTGATCGGACCGCTGATGTTCTTGACGGACACGTCACCGGTCACCATGCGCAAGATCATGCGCACGGTCAGGGCCGACATGTCCCAGGTTTTTTCCACCGCGGCTGCGGCCGCGCCGATAAAACCGTAACGCTGCAGGGCGCGCCGGCCCTCGTAGAGATCGGCAGGCACCGATACCGACGCCCCGATCCTGCCCTTCACCGCCTCGCCGGACTCCACCGCACCAATTGCCAGCGGCAACTCCAGCCGCCGCTCGCCGCGGCGCAGAGTTACCAGGACCGTCTCATTGGGCCGGGCCCGCACGAATTCCACCCACGCGCTCCAGTCGGCGAATGTTTCGCCGTCAGCGGAGAGAATTCTGTCGCCGGAGAGCAGGCCCGCCTGCTCCGCCGGGCCCCCGCTGGTCAGCTCGTCAATCACCGGGTCGAGCCGGGGGCGCCACGGCTGCAGACCGATGACTTCATAGAGCTGGCCGGGTTCAGTCAATTCCGATTCGCGGCCGGCAGTGGCCAGCCGAACCCCACGGGGGCCGCCACCCGCGCCTTCCACGCGCATCCTGATGTCACCGTTCGCGAGCATTTCGTCGAGCATGGCAATCACGGTACCTTCCCATGTTGCCACCTCACGGTCGCCAACCTCGACGATGACGTCGTCCGCCCGAATCCCGGCAGCAGCGGCAATCGAGTCCGGCTCGACTTCGCCAATCACCGGTTGCAGGCCGGGCACGCCGATGCCAAACATGACCCAGTAGGCAAAGATGGCGAATAGAAAATTCATGCCTGGGCCGGCAAACAGAATCGCTATGCGCGCCGGCACTGGCTGGCGGTTGAAGGCGCGGCCCCGCTCAGCGTCTCTGACGGTGCCGTCCCGCTCATCCAGCAACCGCACATAGCCGCCGATGGGAATCGCCGACAGGCAGTACTCCGTTTGATCTGCCCCACCGCGACGCAGCCACAGGGGCTTGCCAAAGCCGACGGAAAAGCGGAGCACCTTGACGCCAGCGAGCCGCGCCACGATGTAGTGCCCCCACTCGTGGACAGCCACCAGGATGGCGATCGCGACGAGGAAGGACAGCAGAGAAGTCAGGAAACCTGGCATCAGTGATCACTTAAATCTGTTGGGCGCGCGACGCAGCGGGGCGGCCTTGCGGGCCACACGTTGCTGGGGTGTCTCAGGCACGGATCATCGCAACCCAAGGTCCCCGGTTGCAACACTTGCCTGGTCATGACGGCAACAATCCGAGCCAGACGGCGCAGACCACAAATAGCGGCATTGCGGCGGTCAGGCTGTCAATTCGGTCCAGCACGCCACCGTGACCCGGAAACAGGCTGCCACTGTCCTTCAGGCCTGCTGCCCGTTTGAAGATACTGACGGTCAGGTCGCCGATGATAGAAATGGCGGCAGCGGCAACCGAAATCAGCACGAGGGTCGGTATCGGCAGGTTCAGCACCCAGCCGCCAGCCGCCGCCACCAGCCCCGAGGCGGCCAATCCGCCGCCGACGCCCTCCCAGGTCTTGCCGGGACTCACGCGGGGCGCGAGCCGAGTCCGGCCAAAGCGTCGCCCGGTAAAATACGCCCCCACATCGGCCGCCCAGACGACAGCCAGCGCGAGCAACAACAACTCCGGACCGCCGGCGGGACTACGCAGCACGGCCAGCATGGCCAACCAGGCGGGAATCAGAACCAGCAGCCCGCACGGCAAGCGCCAGATGACCGGCAAATTCACGGGAAAGCGCAGCACCAGCACAGCAGCGAGAACCCACCAGAGCAATGACCCGTAAAGTATTGGCATCAATGGTATTTTTTCTGGAACCAGCATGCCAAACAGGGCAAGCGCTCCGGCAACCAAGGCTGCAAAAGCGAGCCGCCACGGCGTCGCGTTCTTGCCCACGAAACCGCCCCACTCCCAGGCCGCGGCTACCGTGAACAGGGCCAACAGACCCACCGCCGCCGCTGGCGGCAACCGGAAGAAGACCACCAGCAGCACGGCCAGCAGCACCAGCGCCGTTACGATGCGTGTCAGCAGCTTGTTCATTGGCCGCCTCAGGCCAGACAGAGCAAGAAGATCTGCGGTTCGGGCATACCAGCCGTCAATCGGCGTTGACTTCCAGTTGCTCGGCCGTGCGACCGAAACGCCGCTGCCGTTGCGCAAAAAATTCCAGTGCCGCCTGCAGTTGCGCCAGGTCGAAATCCGGCCACAGCGTGGGGCAGAAAAATACCTCGGTATAGGCCAGGTCCCATAACAGAAAATTGCTCACCCGGTACTCACCCCCGGTGCGAACCAGCAGGTCCGGCGGCGGTAGACCGGCCAGGGACAGATGCCGGGACACCACGCTCTCGTCCACTTCGCCCGCCTTCAATTCCCCAGCCTCGATCTTGCTGGCAATCCGACGCATGGCCTGCACCACGTCCCAGCGACCGCCGTAGGCGATAGCCACGATCAGCGTCATGCGCGAGTTGCCCGCAGTCTGGGCCTCGGCATCAGCCATGCGTTTCCGCAGGATCGTGGGCAACTGGTCACGCGCGCCCACGAAGCGCAGGCGAATACCGTTGTCGTGCAGGGCATCCAGCTCGCGCTGCAGCACTTCCACGAACAGCCGCATCAACCCGTTCACTTCATCCGTCGGCCGACTCCAGTTCTCGCTGCTGAACGCGAACAACGTCAATACCTCGATGCCCGCCTCCACCGCCGCCTCGACAATGGCCCGCGCAGCCCGCACACCGGCGCGATGTCCCGCGTGGCGGGCCCGGGTGTGTGCCGTTGCCCAGCGACCGTTGCCGTCCATGATGATGGCAACGTGGCGAGGCGTGTCGCTGACCGTTTCAGAACAGATTTCAGACATCAGGATTCACTTAATAAAAACTCTAGAATGCCATGATTTCTTTCTGTTTTTCTTCTGAGATACGATCGATATCGGCCACATGCTGATCGGTGATTTCCTGCATTAGCTGCTGCCCGCGGCGCTCTTCGTCCTCGGTGACTTCCTTCTCTTTCAGCAGCTCCTTCAGGTCATGCAGCCCGTCACGCCGGATGTTGCGCACCGCGATCCGTGCGTTCTCTGCCTCCTGCTTGACGAGCTTGGCCAGGTCCTTGCGCCGCTCTTCCGTCAGGGCCGGCAGAGGCACTCGAATCACCGTGCCCGCTGATGCGGGGGTCAGGCCAAGATCGGAATTCATGATCGCTTTCTCGATCACCGCTACCATCTTCTGCTCCCAGGGCGTCACGGTCAGTGTCCGCGAATCCTCCACCGCGATGTTCGCAGCCTGCGTCAGCGGCACATCCGACCCGTAGTAGTCCACCATCAGATGTTCCAGGAGACTCGGCTGGGCCCTCCCCGTGCGCAGCTTGCGCATCGCCTGGCCCAGCGCTTCGACACTTTTGCGCATACGCTGAGCGGCGTCTTTCCTGATGTCGTCGATCACCTGTTCCAGTCCTCTGTCGCTTGGCTTCAGCCGGCCGACACCAGCGTGCCTACATCTTCGCCGCCAACGAGGCGCAGCAGCGCGCCCTCTTCGATGAGGCTGAAGACCCGAATCGGGAGCCCGTTATCGCGGCACATCACCACTGCCGTGGTATCCATCACATTGAGCTTGTCGTTGATGACCCTGTCGAAAGACAGCAGATCGTAGCGTTTTGCCGCCGGGTTCTTCACCGGGTCATCATCGTAGACACCATCAACCTTCGTGGCCTTGACCAGCACGTCAGCGCTAATCTCGATGGCGCGCAGGGCTGCCGCCGTGTCCGTGGTAAAGAACGGATTGCCCGTACCCGCCGCAAACACCACCACCCGCCCCTTCTCCAGGTGGCGGATCGCACGCCGTCGAATGTAGTCCTCACAAACCTCATGAATCTGCAGGGCCGACATGACCCGGGCATAGATTCCAACCCGCTCCATCGCATCCTGCATGGCCAGGGAATTGATGACCGTGGCCAGCATCCCCATATGGTCTCCGGTCACGCGGTCCATACCCGCGCCGGCAAGGCCGGCACCGCGAAAAATATTGCCGCCGCCGATCACGACCCCGACCTGCACGCCGAGGGCCAGGACCTGCTTGACCTCTTCGGCAATGCGCGACAACACGGCAGGGTCAATGCCGTAATCTTCTTTGCCCAGCAGTGCTTCACCACTGAGCTTCAGCAGGATCCGACTGAACGGCAAGGGGCGGTTATCCACGCAGCTATTGCTCCGAATCTACCTAAAAATAACCCCGCCGGGGCGGGGTTTTCTACCAGTCTAACGTAATCGACAAGGGTTGCCTGCCGTCCGCCGCTCAGCCGCCAGCCGCCTCGACCGTGGCCTGAACTTCGGCCGCAAAGTCCTCGGCCCTCTTTTCCACACCTTCGCCAACTTCAAGGCGCAGGAAAGCATGCACCCGGGCACCTTCCCTGTCGAGCAACTGGCCGATAGTGACATCGGGGTCCTTAACAAAAGGCTGTCCCAACAAGGTGATCTCGTTGAGATACTTCCTGAGCCGGCCCTCTACCATTTTTGCAACGATTTCCGGTGGCTTGCCTTCCTGGGCTGCCTGGTCCGACAGGATCGCGCGTTCTTTGTCGACTTCGGCCGAAGGCAAATCGTCGGCCGACACGCAGCGCGGATTGGTTGCAGCGATGTGCATAGCCAGGTCCTTGTGCAGTGCTTCGTCACCCCCTTCCACATCGACGATGACGCCAATGCGGGTGCCATGCAGGTAGGAGCCGATCGAACCCGACGGCCTCACGCCGCTTAGACGCCGGACGTTGATGTTCTCGCCAATTTTCGCCACGAGGGCCAGGCGCGCATCCTCAAGCGTGCCGCCGTCCGCCGCCTGCCCCATTAGCGCATTGACATCATCCGTGCCGGTTTGCAGAGCAAGTTCTGCGGCCTGCCGGGCGAAGGCAAGAAAGTTTTCGTCCTTGGCCACGAAATCCGTCTCGCAATTGACCTCGACCAGCACGGCATGGTCCCCGCCGCCGGCCAGTTCAATGCGGCCTTCGGCAGCAATCCGCCCGGCCTTCTTCTCGGCCTTGGCCTGACCTTTCTTCCGCAACAATTCCTGGGCGCCGTCCAGGTCGCCGTCGGTTTCCACCAGCGCCTTCTTGCATTCCATCATGCCGGCGCCCGTGCGCTCGCGCAGTTCCTTTACCAGACTTGCTGTAATCGCCATGTTCCTTTACCTGCGCCGCTGCGCTCACGACTCGTCTTTGTCGTCCTTGCTGTCCACTGCCGGTTCGGCCGGGGCCTCGGCCGTCGCATCAGCGGCCGCTGCCGGCTTCACATCGGGCGTGGCTGGTGCGTCGTCGCCGGTCGCCGGAGCCTCGGCGGCCGGGGCTTCTGCAGCCTCGGTCGCTGTGGCCTCATCAGCCTTGGGCTTTGCCGCCGTCTTGGCGGCCGGCTTGGCGCTGGCCCGCTTCTTGCGCGTGGTCTTGCGGGCCGACGCACGTTTCGCAGCCCGCTCGCGAGGCTTGCCCTCTTCGTCCAGCTCGACGAACTCGTCTTCGCCGCCCGGGATGGCCGGAACCGACTCCTTGCCCTGCAGCGCTGCGTCGGCAATGCCCCGCGCGTAGAGCTGGGCTGCCCGCATCGCATCGTCGTTACCCGGAATCACGTAATCGACCTGCGCGGGCGAGCAGTTCGTATCGACCACCCCAACGACGGGGATGCCCAGCACGCGGGCTTCGTGAACCGCAATCTTCTCGTGGCCCACGTCGATGACAAACAGCGCGTCCGGCAGCCCCTTCATGTCCTTGATACCGCCGAGGCTGCGTTCCAGCTTCTCCTGCTCCCGGCGCAGGTTCAAAACCTCTTTCTTGGTCAGCGCCTCGAAGGTGCCGTTCTCCTCCATCTCCTCGATATTCTCCAGCCGCTTGATGGACTGGCGAATCGTCTTGAAGTTGGTCAGCATCCCGCCGAGCCAGCGATGGCTGACAAATGGCATGTTGCAACGCCGGGCCTCGGTCCTGACGGCTTCGCGAGCCGAACGCTTCGTGCCGACGAACAGGATCCGTCCGCCGTCGGCGACAATGTTGCGCACGAAGCCGCAGGCCGTACCAAACAGGGGCAGCGTCTGCTCCAGATTGATAATGTGGATGTTGTTTCGCGACCCGAAGATGAAGGGTTCCATCTTCGGGTTCCAGTAACGGGTCTGATGCCCGAAGTGCACGCCAGCCTCAAGCATCTGGCGCATGCTGATATCGTCCATTCTGTCTCCCGGGTTGAGCCTCCATGTACCCCAGTCGGCAACCCCGGTAAAACCGGGGCACCCAGCCGAATGTGACGGCACATGTGTGGATTAATTGCCTGAAAGGCGCGCGCTTTATACCATAGACCGTTTTTAGCAACAACGCGCCAGCGCCCGCCGCGGCTGGCGCCATGGTCAGCCTCGGGGTCCCTCGACGTCTGTTGATCATGTGCTGCACAGCGGCCTATGGGGCACCCTGAACTGTCGGCAACCGCCCCCGATCAGGCCTGCAGCCCCGGAACCGTTTATGAATATCAGCGTCAAGACCCCGGAAGAACAGGCCAGGATGCGAGTTGCCGGCCGGCTGGCAGCCGACGTGCTGGATATGATCGGCCAACACATCAAGCCCGGGGTCACCACCGACGAACTGGACGCCATTTGCCACGAGTACATCGTCGGCATGCAGAAGGCGATTCCGGCGCCACTGAACTATCGGGGCTACCCCAAGTCCATCTGCACCTCCGTGAATCACGTGGTTTGCCATGGAATTCCCGGATCCAGGCGGCTCGGGCACGGCGACGTCGTGAACGTGGACATCACCGTGATCAAGGACGGCTTTCACGGTGATACCAGCCGCATGTTCCACGTGGGGAAAGTCACACCGGCGGGACAGCGACTGGCGGACATTGCGTATGAAGCCATGTGGCTGGGCATTCGCCAGGTCCGGCCGGGTGTGCGCCTCGGCGATATCGGTCACGCGATCCAGACCTATGCAGAAGCCCAGCACACCAGCATCGTGCGGGAATATTGCGGCCACGGCATTGGCCGCGAGTTTCATGAAGATCCCCAGGTGCTGCACTACGGGCGGCCTGGCACCGGGGTCGAACTGGTCCAGGGCATGACCTTCACTATTGAACCCATGGTGAACGCTGGCAAACGCCACGTGCGACTGAAGCCCGATGGCTGGACCGTCGTGACCAAGGACGGCCGTCTGTCGGCCCAGTGGGAACATACGATCCTGGTCACCGCACAGGGCTATGAGGTCTTGACCCTCGGCGCGGCAGATCGATCATGAACCTGGCGATACAGGTGCCGGCTTCGGGCGATCAGTCGCCGTTCCTGGCCCCGGAAGCACTCCAGCAGGCCCAGGCCTACTGCGGCAAGAATGGCGAGAATCTCGACTGGGCCGCTATCGATCAGGCCCTCGCTGCAGCAGGCGCAGACCGCCAGCGCCTGCAGGACATTCTGAACGGCGCCACGGCAGCGCTGACCCAGCGGTTCCTCCAGGGGGAAGAGGCCGGGCAGCTGATGCGGGACCGCGCGCGCCTGATGGACGGCATCGTGATATCGGCATGGACCGGCACCGCCGCTGAGGGCATGCCCGACGTGGCGCTGGTGGCAGTGGGGGGCTACGGGCGCGGAGAATTGCACCCGGTGTCCGACGTCGATCTGCTGGTGCTGCTGGACGGCTGCACCCACCAGCAGGCCAGCGACAACCTGGCGCGCTTCCTGACTCTGTTGTGGGACCTGGGCCTGGATCTTGGTCACAGCGCGCGCAGCGTGGCCGAATGCGAGGCGGAATGCCGGCGGGATCTCGGCGTAGCGACAACCCTGATGGAGTCACGGTTGCTGATGGGGCCCGAAACCCTCTTCAGGCGCATGGTCGAGGCCGTGGGGCCTGAATCCTTGTGGGCGGCGCCCAAGTTCCTGCAGGCCAAGCTGCGGGAACAGGCGGCCCGCCATGCCCAGTACGATGACACTGCTCACAACCTGGAACCTAACGTCAAAAATGGCCCGGGCGGCCTGCGCGACATCCAGAACATTGTCTGGGTGGGCAGGCGCCATTGCGGCGCCAGGGATCTGGCCGGCCTGCATCAGCGAGGTTTTCTCACGGCCACACAGCTGCGCCTGCTCGAAGAGGGTCAGGAGTTTCTGTGGCGGGTTCGCTTCGCCCTGCATTGCCTGACCGGCCGCCGGGAAGATCGCCTGCTCTTCGACCACCAGGCTCGGCTAGCGACGATCTTCGGCTATGAAGATGCGTCTTACATGCTCGCTGTGGAACAGCTGATGCAACGGTTCTATCGGACCGTGATCGAGATCAGCCGCCTGAACGAAATGATGCTGCAGATTTTCCAGGAAAATATCCTGATGGATCCGCAGGCGCCTCCGCAGCAGCTGAACGAGCGCTTCGAACTCAGGAACGGTTTTCTGCAGGTCACCAACGACGTTGTGTTCCGCGACTACCCATCTGCGCTGCTGGAAGTCTTTCTGCTGCTTCAGTCACAACCTTACATACGCGGGGCGGGCGCCGCCACGATCACCCTGATCCGTCAGTATCTTTATCTGATCGACGATGAATTCCGCCAGGATCCCCGCAATCATCGCTTGTTCCTGGACATCATCCGCGCACCGCACGGCGTCACGCACGAGCTGCGGCGCATGAACCGTTACGGCGTGCTCGGCCAGTACATACCCGCTTTCGGCCGCATCGTCGGCCGGATGCAGTACGACCTTTTTCACGCCTACACGGTAGACGCTCACACCCTGTTCGTGGTCAGCAATCTGCGGCGTTTCGCCCTGCCCCAGTTCGACAAGGAATTTCCGCGCTGCTCGGAACTCATGCAGAGGCTGCCGAACCAGGAGCTCGTCTATCTCGCCGCGCTTTTCCACGACATCGCCAAGGGCCGCGGCGGTGATCATTCGGAACTGGGCGCCATCGATGCCGAAGCTTTCTGCCTGGAACATGGTCTCAGCCGATATGACGCGCGCCTGGTGGCGTGGCTGGTCCGTCATCACCTGTCCCTGTCGCTGACCGCACAGAAAAAGGATTTGAGTGACCCCGAAGTGATTCGCGACTTCGCCGAGATGCTGGGCGACGAGCAACACCTGGACTGCCTCTACCTGCTGACCGTTGCTGACGTCCGCGGCACCAATCCGAAGCTGTGGAATTCCTGGCGCGCTCAGCTGTTTGAAGAACTGCAGGCGCTCACGCGGCAAGCGCTCCGGCGTGGCCTCGAAAACCCCATCGACAAGGATGAACTGCTGCAGGCGCGACGCGCGGCGGCGCGTGCCCGGCTGTCTGCTGCGGGCATGGACGACGACAGCATCACGGATACCTGGCGGGCGTTCAGTGACGATTACTTTCTGCGTTGCGATCCGGAGGAGATCGTGGCCCACACGCAAATGCTGGCAGACCCAGCCAACGTGGGCCGCAACGTGCTGGTTAATCTGCGCCCGCAACTCACCGGCGGCGGCAATGCGGTGTTCCTGTTTACACCGCAAAAAACTTATACATTCGCAATTGCAACAGCGGTATTCGACGAAATGGGCCTCAGTGTCACCGATGCCCGCATTATCCCCTTACCCCACGAACAGAGCCTGTCTACCTACGTGGCACTGGAAGCGGACGGCGGTCCAATTGTCGATCCGGAAAGACTGCAACAGCTAATGCACCGGCTCGAGTCAGAGCTCAGAAACGGTGGCGAATCTTCTCCTGCGGTGCGCCGGCGGGCACCGCGGCAAATCCGCATGTTCCCGACCCGGCCGGTGGTCTCGTTCGCAACTGACGAGCGCAACGGACGCACCGTAATAGAACTGGTTGCGGCAGACCATCCCGGATTGCTGAGCATGGTCGGGAACGTATTCCGCGACTATGGGACCAAGATTCAGACCGCCAAGATCGCGACAGTGGGCGAGCGGGCCGAAGACGTGTTCTATGTTACCAACGCCGAGCATCAGCCCATGTCCGAAACGGCATGCGCAGAGCTGCAGGCGGCGCTGATCCGCGCGCTGTCGACACAAGACTGAACAACAATCCTGACGGAAGAACCATGAAAGACTTGCAGCAGATCATCGAGGCCGCGTTCGAACAACGACAGGACCTGGACCTGAGCGCCGCAGCACCGGAATTGCGCGATGCCGTGCAAGCGGCCGTGGGCTTGCTCGACTCGGGTGAAGCGCGCGTCGCAGAATCCCGAGACGGTGAGTGGGTCGTCAACCAGTGGCTGAAGAAGGCGGTGCTGCTGTCTTTCGGCATTGAACCCAACGTACCTGTGGAGGCCGGTTTCACGAATTTCTACGACAAGGTGCCGCTGAAGTACGCGGGCATGGACGAGGCCGCTTTCGCGGCGGGCGGCGCGCGTGTGGTTCCCCACGCGCTGGTCAGACGCGGCGCCTACATCGGCAAGGGCGTGGTGCTGATGCCGTCCTATGTGAACATCGGCGCCTATGTGGGTGACGGCACGATGGTGGACACCTGGGCCACCGTGGGCAGCTGCGCGCAGATCGGCCGCAATGTGCACCTGTCCGGCGGTGCCGGCATCGGCGGCGTTCTGGAACCCTTGCAGGCCAATCCGACGATTATCGAAGACGACTGCTTCATTGGCGCGCGCTCGGAAATCGTCGAGGGTGTGATCGTCGAGCGCGGCGCCGTGGTATCGATGGGCGTCTTCATCGGCCAGAGCACCCGCATCTACGACCGGGAGCGCGACGAAGTCAGCTATGGTCGCGTACCCGCCGGGGCGGTGGTAGTCCCCGGCACGCTGCCGTCGAAGACCGGCCACTGTGATCTCTATTGTGCCGTGATCGTCAAGCGGGTCGACGCGAAGACCCGCGCAAAAGTCGGCATCAACGAACTGCTGCGCATGGACTAGCGACGCCACGCATGAACGACACCCTTGAATTCACCCGGGAACTGATCCGGCGGCCGTCAGTAACGCCAGAGGATGCCGGCTGCCAGGCGCTGATGGCAGAGCGGCTGGAACGTGCCGGTTTCCGGATCGAGCCCATGCCTTTTGGCGAAGTGACCAACTTCTGGGCCCGCCGCGGCAGCGGGGGGCCCGTGCTTTGCTTTGCCGGCCATACGGACGTCGTGCCGCCGGGCCCGCTCGATAAGTGGGACCGTGATCCCTTCGGCGCGGAAGTAGACGGCGGCATCCTTTACGGCCGCGGTGCGGCCGATATGAAAGCGAGCCTGGCAGCGATGGTGGACGCCGTGACGGATTTTGTCGCCGCCAACCCGAAACACAAGGGCTCCATCGCTTTCCTGATCACCAGCGATGAAGAAGGCCGCGCCCGCGAAGGGACGCTGAAAGTCATGGAAGCGCTGACGGCACGCGGCGAACACATAGACTGGTGCGTGATCGGCGAGCCGTCCTGCGCCACCCGGCTCGGCGATACCGTCCGGATCGGCCGGCGGGGTTCGCTGAGCGGCATGCTGACCGTGCATGGACAGCAGGGCCATGTGGCCTACCCGCAGCTGGCGAGCAACCCGATACAAAGCTTTGCGCCGGTGCTGGCGCAGCTTTACGCGCACCATCTCGATGACGGCAACGAGTTCTTCCCCCCTTCCAGCTTCCAGGTCGTCCATGTGGAAGCGGGCGCAGGCGCGCCCAATGTGATTCCCGGCTCACTGCGCGCGCGGTTCAATTTCCGCTACTCCACGGTCTGGGATCACCACCAGCTCCAGGCCTGGGTGCACGAGCTGTTTAAGTCCCACGAAATGGAATACACGCTCGACTGGCACCTGTCGGGCAAGCCCTTCCTGACGCCGGTAGACACACTGGTCAACCGCGTGGCAGACGCCGTGCACCAGGTCACGGGCATCGAACCGGAGCTGTCGACGGGCGGGGGTACATCCGACGGGCGGTTCATCGCACCGGCGGGCACCCACGTGGTGGAGTTCGGGCCGGTGAACCGGACCATTCACAAGGCCAACGAACAGATACCAGTGGCCGACATCGAGCCGCTGCGCGAAGTCTACCGTCGCATACTGACAGCGATGCTCGGCTAAGCGGCGGAGGCGCCGCGGACCCGCCAGTTGGCCCACAGCGCGAAGAGCCCCAGCGCCGCGCACCACAACAGCACCCACGCGGGCATGCTCAAACCGAGGAATCGCCAGGCGACATCGGCGCACTCGCCGGAGCCGGACAACACCATCTGCAGGACTTCGCCCAGGCCAAAGGTGTCCAGCATGAAATCGAGGCCGGGCCCGCAGGCGGGCACCTGGTCCTTCGGCAGGGTTTGCAGCCAGACCTGGCGCCCGGCAACCCCGGCACCTGCGCCGGCCGCAACGGCCACCAGTCCGCCGTAGATGAAGCTGCCGATACGCCCCGGCCGATGCATGGCAGCCACCGCGAAGATCAGGCCCATCGCGATGACTGC
>CAZTIB010000183.1:0-7731 GCA_964613615.1 uncultured Chromatiaceae bacterium | reverse complement strand
ACGCGGCTACCGGCTATTCTTTTTCTCGCGTGAGGAACCCCGAAAGCATGTTCATGTCCAGTGCGCGCGTGGCGAGGCCAAGTTTTGGATGGAACCCGCCATCGAACTGGCGCAAAATCATGGTCTGACCCGGAAGGATCTGGGTAACGTACGACGTATCATCGAGGCCCACGCAGATGAAATCCGCAGCGCATGGCGGCGACACTTCCGCCGTTGAGGTCACCAACATATCGGAGCAAGGATTCTGGCTACTGCTCGGTGACCGGGAGGTCTTTTTGTCTTTCGAAGATTTCCCGTGGTTTCTGGATGCGTCGGTCCGGGAAATATGTAATGTGGAACGGCCTCTGACCCATCATTTGCGCTGGCCAGCACTGGACATTGATCTGTCAGTTGCATCCATAGAATATCCGGATCGTTTTCCGCTGATCTCGAACGGCGGCAAGTAGCGACGTTTCCCGGATCCAGGCAGCTGCCGGCCAGCGTCCCCAATACGGGGTCAGCCACCACCTTGCCGGCACTGTCCCAGAAGCCAATTTAACGCTGCCAATTTCCGGAATTGCGACGCGGACACGGTGTTTTCGCGCGATTTTCCTGCACGCTCCCTTCAGCCCGGGGCTCCCAGCGGAGAACTCGGGTGAAGTTGTTGTTGCGGAGACCCCCATGCCACGCCGGATCTTTTTCGCGCGCTTGTCCCACAAGCAGATAAAGGCCTCTGTGCCCGCTGTAGTCGCGGCGGGCCTGCTGTCTGCATGCGGTGGCGGCGGGGGCGGCAGTGGTACCAGCGTGGCTCCCGATCAGGCCAATGCGCGGGTGGCGATTACGAACACCCCGTTCTTCCTCGACGCCAGAGTCATCAACACGTCCGAGCCGGTAGCGATTGACGCGCCGCCACCGGTGGCACCGGTAATGGCCGGAGACTCCCCGCCGGCGCTGAATGCTGCAGGCGTATCCCTGACGCTGGTGCGCGAAATCGATCCGCCCGTCGTCGAGGGCGAGGTGGTCCAGGCGACTTCCATCTGGTTGAAAAGCGCGAGCCAGGCGGTAGTCAGCTACAACATGGTTGGCGCACCGCGCCTGGGGGCGATCGACTACATCACCAATATCAACCAGAAGAAACCGACGCTCAGTTCGTCAGTCGCGTTCAACGACTCCGACATCAGCGCAGTCTCCACGGACGGCAGCTGGGTCTATGCCGCAGAAGCGACGAACGACCCAGCATTTCCGTTTCCATCGGTGCTCGAGCGCTTCAAGGTTCAGGGCCAGAACCTCGTGTTGCAGGACAATTCGCGGCTGGCGCTGACCAGCTTTGCCGCGACGAGCACGATGGCCACAAACAATGCGGTCTACGCGACCTCCGGAAGCACGGGCGAGGTATTCGCATTCGGCACCAACGACCTGAGCCCCCTCGGGCAGTTTCCGCTAAACGATGCGCGGTGGGTGGACTGGGATCAGACCGGAGGCCGGATCATCGTTGCGCAGGGCGCGCCCGCGGGCATGGACATGGGCCAGCTGTCGCTTTTTGCCGAAGGTGAGTTTCCGGGCGGGTCGATGAACCTATTGGACATGCACGAGTTCCCCGGCGCCTACGTACCAGAATCGAAGACGACCGTTGAGATCTCGGATGGCAAGGCATTCATCGCGGCAGGGCCGGAGGGCGTGCAGATCATGTGCCTGGACGACGGCAGCATCGTCGGTTCGGTGCCGATACCGGACGCGGCCGCGCTGGGACTGGATCCGTCGGTGGTCGTCACGAACGCGGTGACCGTGGACGGGGACCTGATGTTCATCTCTAACGGCGAGGCCGGTGTCTACGTTGCCCAGGCCGACGCTGACTTCAACAGCAGCCCCTGCAGCACACCTTTGCAGATCACGATGCTTGGTCACCTGCAGTTCGACGATCTGCAGTCCGCCAACCACGTGGCCTACAAGAATGACTACCTGTTCGTGGCCGCCGGGCTCGGCGGCGTGAAGATCGTCGAGGTCGAGTAGCGACCGCCCTACTTCTGCGTGCAAAGCGGTCCCACGATCTGCTCCACGCCGGGTATCGCATAGTCGCGCCACAGCACGATCTTGCCGTCGCGCATGACCAGCACACCGACCACGTGGAAGAAGGTGTCGAGCTCGCCATCCGGGCCGTAGTAGTGCTCGGTGCGCTCGTGGATTACCGCCGGCCCGATCACGTCCAGCCGCAGAATCTCGAACTCGATGCGCGGGAACTTCTGCATGAAGGGCCCGACCTTGCTCGCAATCTCCTGCGGACCTCGGAACACCGGGCCGTCGTCGTAGACCATGTAGGCCACATCATCGCGCAGGAAACTGACCAGGCGTTCGCAGTCGCGATCCGACCAGGCCTGGTTGAAGGCCTCCACCAGCGCAACGTGTTCCCGTTCCAGCGGCGTCATAGCAGCAGTCACGCGGCCACCCTGGGGTCGCCCGCCCTGGTGCCCGGTCCGTGTCGGCGAACCCGTGCTGCCGGCCTCGGCAGTCCATGCCCGGAATTGGCGTCGGCCACCCGTCTTCCCGTCAGTCGACCAGTTTGGGCAGCTCTTTGCCCTCCGGCACAAATTCCAGCGCCAGTCCGTTGTTGCAGTAGCGCAGTCCGGTGGGCTGGGGGCCGTCGTTGAACACGTGCCCGTGGTGGCCGCCGCAGCGTGCGCAGTGGTACTCGGTGCGCGGCAGGATCATCTTGAAGTCGCGCTTGGTGACAACGTGGCTTTCGTTCAGGGGCTGGAAGAAGCTCGGCCAGCCGGTACCGCTGTCGAACTTGCCCTTGCTCGCGAACAGCGGCAGTTTGCACGCGGCGCAGATGAAAGTGCCGGTGCGCTTTTCATCATTCAGCCCACTGCTTCCCGCGCGTTCGGTCGCCTCCTCGAACAGGATCGCGTAGCGCTCTGGGTCCAGCGCTGCCTGCCAGTCGGCCTTGTTCTTATTCAGCTTGTCCATTCATTCATCCTCACGCAGCGTATGCGTCTTCAACGGCCGCACGCGCGACAGCCTTTGCGCCCTGCATCAGCGGCGCGCCGTGGGCGCTGACGAACGCGTCGAAATCCAGGGCCAGCAGGCGCTCGAAATCGGGTTGCAGCGACCCGCCTTCAGGGGTCTGGAACTTCTTCCACAGCGGCCCGATGAGCAAGCGCGTCGAAAATCCCATCCGCGGCAGCAGCAAGCGCGCGACCAGGGAATGGCGCTCCCAGTTCGGGTAGTACTGGAAACTGTCACAGGTCACCAGTATCCCGTTGCCGCGCCGGATCAGCAGCGCGCACTCCGGGCGTTTGACCTCGTGAAAGACGACGAGTTGCGCATCGGGGAATGGCAGCGCGCCGCCCTCCTCCAGCTCATGGTCCGGTGCCGGTTCAGGGTATCGGCGCGAATTGGCCTGGCACCAGAACTCCGCACCGTAGCGCTGTTTCAGGTATGCATCGTCACAACCGTGAAAGCACCCCAGCCGCACCAGGTGCCGCACGGTGCCCAGTGCCTCTAGTGCCGCTTCGCCCCGCTCGTCCAGGCGAATCGGGTTCAGCAGGGTGAGATCATTGCCGCTCCGCACGACCACCATGTTGCGGCTGATACCCATGTACCAGTTCATGCGCATGGTGCCGGGCACCCACCACACATCGTCGCCGAGCAGCTGTAGATCGCCGTGGGCCTGGGCGGGCAAGAAAGCTGTCGGGTCACTGGTCTTCATGGGCGGGGCCTCCGCTGCGACGAGTTAATCTTAAGCCAAGCCCGTGTGGAGCAGCCTGATGATTCTGGCCCGCCTGTCTGGCGCCCTCGACCGCATATCACGCAGCTGGACGCTACTGGCCTCAGTGGCGGTTTACGCGGTGTTCCTGGCCACGGTGATGCCCGGGCAGGCCCGCGACAGCCAGGCCTACGCCGGCGACTGGGGCGGCCCGGATCAGCATTTCTTCTACACGCCGGCGGAGCTCTACCGGCAGATTCCAGCCTGGCCGGGCGCAGGCCGCCGGGACTACATCCAGTTCCGGCTGGGCTGGGACATCGGTTGGGCGCTCACCTACACGGCTTTCCTGGTCATCGCGACCAGCCTCGCCCTGCGTCGTGCCTTTGCCACCGGGCATGCGCAACGCCTGTTGAACCTGCCCGCCCTGGTACCGGGGCTGCTAGATCTCGCGGAGAACGCCGCGGGCATCGCGCTGGTGGCCAATGCCGACACGCGACTGGACGGGCTGGCATGGTTCGCGGCGAGCCTGACCAGCGCGAAGTGGATAACGCTGGTGATCGCTCACCTGGTCCTGCTGTACGCGGCCGGTGCCGCCCTGCTCAAGACAATCGGGCGCCGCTGATCAGCGATAGCGCAAACGCTTGCAGAAATGGACCTCGCACTCGCCGCACTTCGGCACTGCCGCGCACAGGTTCGAGTGCGCTTCGCTGGCGAACTGGTGCAGCAGGCTAACGGCATCGTCACCGGCATTGCTGGCCCAGTCGGCCAGGATCTGCTCCGCGTCGGCCGCGGCGGGCACGACGTGCGTAATTCCGAGGCGACCGGGACCGATTAGCTTGGCCAACAGTTCGGCGGGCAACTCGGGTGTCGCACCCGGCTCGGGATCGTAGTCGTTGCGTTGGAAGGTGCTGCGCACCTGGGCCAGCAGATCCGCGGGCTGCCACCAGGCCTGGTTGCGGCGGAACCAGTAGTAAGCCTGGGCCATGCCGCCGCCCACCATGTCGGGCAGGTCTTCGAACTGTTCCTGCGCGAAGAAACGCTCCTGGAACTCCGGCGCGAAGAAATCCTTGATCTCCTCGCGGCTGCGCCGGGTTGGACCGACCTCGCCGCTGGCCTGCCCCGGGTACAGCGGGTGCCAGTGCAGCAACACGAAATCGCCGTCCGGTGCCACGGCCTCGAGCAACCGCTCGCGATAGGCCGGGTAGCGCTCGGGGTCCATGTTGTGCAGCAGCCCGTGGTCCAGCACGACGTCAAAGGCTCCGGGCACCTCCCAGGTCGTGATATCCGCCTCGACCGGCGTCACGCTGACGCCGGCAGCCGCGGCGCGCGCCTGGGTGAACTCCAGCGCCTTCGGTATGAAGTCCAGTGCGGTCACGTCCCAGCCCTGCTGCGCGAGGTAGACCGAATCGGTGCCCGCGCCGCAGCCGATGTCCAGCGCCTTACCGCTGGTGCCCCGCTGCTTGCAAAGCTCGGCGAGAAACAGCGTGGGTTCGTCGTGGGCCCAGGGCAGCTGGCTCCAGTCTTTTGCCCACTGATAGGTCTGTATGAAGGTGTCTTTTTCGTGCGTGCTCATAGACTGAGACGATAGCAGAAGGCGAACTGCCGCCCCACGCGGCTATGATTCACCGATGACCGATCTCGACAGCGAAGAATTCCGGGCCGCCGCACACTCGCTGGTGGACCAGATCGCAGACTTTTACGCGTCGCTGCCGACGCGGCCGGTGAACCCCGGCGGGAAACCTTCGGAACTGCGCGCGCTGTTGCCAGCCGGCGGCTTGCCCGAATCGGGGCAGCCGGCAGACGCGCTGCTCGCCGACGTGGCCCCGCTGCTGTTCGATCACAGCGTACATAATGGCCACCCGCGTTTCCTCGCGTACATCACTTCGTCCGGCTCACCGCTGGGTGCCCTGGCAGACCTGCTGGCGGCCGCGGTGAACCCGAACCTCGGCCGCTGGGACTGCGGTCCGATGGCCAGCGAAATCGAAGGCCAGGTGGTGAGCTGGCTCGCGGAGCTGATCGGCTATCCCCCCGATTGCGGCGGCCTGATGACCAGCGGCGGCAACATGGCCAACTTCCTGGCCTTCGTGGCGGCGCGGAAGGCCAAGGCCACCTGGGATGTGCGCGAACAGGGCCTGGCAGGCGGCGACCAGCCGCTGACGGCCTATGTTTCGGCCGAAGCCCACACCTGGGTCGACAAGGCCGCCGACGTTGCCGGGCTCGGTGCCCGGGCCATTCGCTGGGTGGCAACAGACAAACAACATCGTTTGCGCCCGGATGAGCTCACCCGGCTGATCGCGGCCGACAAGGCCGCCGGCTGCCTGCCGTTCCTGATCGTCGGCACGGCCGGCACCACAGGCACCGGCGCGATTGACCCGTTGCCCGAGCTGGCCGATATCGCCGCGGCAGAGGGCCTGTGGTTTCACGTCGACGGCGCCTACGGCGCGCCCGCAGCGGCCTTGCCCGAAGCGCCAATTGAACTGCAATCGCTCCAGCGCGCCGATTCGGTGGCCGTGGACCCGCACAAGTGGCTCTATGCGCCCCTGGAAGCGGGCTGCACGCTGGTGCGCGATGCCGATGCGTTGCCGCTGGCGTTCAGCTTCCTGCCGTCCTACTACAAGCTCGATACGCCGATCGACGGCGAAGCGCCCGGGGTCAACTACTACAACCTGGGCATGCAGAACTCGCGCGGCTTTCGCGCGCTGAAAGTCTGGCTCGGTCTGCGGGCGGCGGGCCGCCAGGGGATAGTGGCCGCCGTGCGTAAAGACATTGCGCTCAGCCAGCGCCTTTACGCGCTCGCAGAACAACACCCGGAACTCGAGGCCCGCACCCAAAGCCTCAGCATCTCGACTTTTCGTTACCGGCCAAGGTCACTGCCCGCGGGCCAGGAAGCCGAGGGCTACCTGGACCAGCTGAACCGCCGGCTGCTCGTCGAGCTGCAACGAGCCGGCGAAATTTTCATGTCCAATGCAGTCGTGGACAGCGCGTACTGGCTGCGCGCCTGCGTCGTAAATTTCCGCACCACCGCCGCCGACATCGATGCGATCCCCGACATCGTCGCCGGCCTGGGCCACCAGCTCGACGATGAGTTGCGCCCGGCCTCGATGCGGTAGCCGCCCGCAGTGACTCATCCACCCGAGGTGCAGAACGACTTCCGGGGCGCGGCCTGCGCCGGCGCGCTGGTGATCTGCGCGGCCTTCCTGGTACACAACATCAACGGCGCTTACGTAGAACCGCAGATACTCGGCTTCGAAGATCCCACGCGGGATTATGCGCGGGTCGACATGCTGCGCCGGGCCATCGGCAGCGGGCCGTGGCTGGCCAGCGGGCTCGGGCACTTTCTGAGCGGCTTTGCGTGCGTGCCGCTGGCACTGTGGGCCTTTCACGCCTTTCGCTACCACACGCCGGTGGCGGCTGCCTTTGCCCTGGTGGCGGGGCTGTTTGCCGGCGCGGGTTTCCTGCTCGGCGGTATCACCGACCTGCTGGGCAGCCAGTCGGCCGGTCTGTTTGCGAGCGTGAATCCCGACTACGGCGACGAGATCTACCTGGCCGACAGCATCGTGCGCGTGGTACTGAACGGTTTCGCCATCGTGTCCTTTGGCTGGTTCGCGGCCCAGCTCAGCTGGGCCGCGTGGCACACCGGCGCCATGTCCCGCTGGCAAGTGGGTTGCGGCTACCTTGCCGCCGCCGCTGCGCTGCTGTTCGCCGTGGTTTATGTGCCCGTTTATCTGCCGCTGTACCTGCTCTGGAGCGGCTGGCTCGCCTGGCGTCTGCGCCCCGCCGCCTAGTGGCGCCTTCGGTTTCCCCTACTGCCGCGGCGCCGTCGCGGTGCGCGATCATGCGTGCCCACCAATCAAAACTCCCCGGGGAAGGTCCGATGTATATCAATTTCTGGTATCCGATCGCCGCCAGCGACGACGTGCGCGAAGATAAACCGGTGCGCGCGGAAATCATGGGCCTGCGCTATGTGACCTTCCGTGATGCCACCGGCACCGCGCACGTGCTGCGCGACGTGTGCATCCACCGCGGCGGATCCCTCGGCAAGGGGTGGG
>CAZTIB010000182.1:0-3831 GCA_964613615.1 uncultured Chromatiaceae bacterium | reverse complement strand
CCTTCGGGCTCGCAGATGTCATCGTGGCAGCGCTTCAACCGGTTGCCGACTGCATTGCCTGCGCCTTTATCTATGGTTCTGTCGCCAAGGGTACGGATACGGCAGCCAGCGACATCGATGTACTGTTCATCGCCCAATCGCTGGATTACACGGAATTGTTGGGCCCGCTTGCTGACATTGAGCAACAACTTGGGCGTCCGGTGCACCCGACGATCCTCAAGCCGAACGAGTTGCGCCGCAAGCTTCGCGAGGACTCTGCGTTTGTCGTCAGGGCGCTCGATGGCCCTAAGATTTTTCTGATCGGCACGCAGGATGAGCTCGAACAAACTTGCCAACCTGGTTCGTCCCGGCGCACTGATCGAAGAGGCACCCGATAAGCGGGAGTTCGATGGGCTTGTCATCTCTGGTAAGGACCGTCTCGCCGATGCCCATCGCGAGTCACTGTCACTGGCCAGCCGTTTCGATCTGGCCTACAACTCGGCCCACGCCCTGGCGTTGGCCGCGCTGCGCTGGCGCGGCTACCGATCGGATAAACGCTACCTGATCTTTCAGTGTATCCCTCACACGCTGGGGCTTGGCCCGGAAGTCTGGAGGGTGCTTGACCTGTGCCACCAGCGGCGGAACGTCGCGGAATACGAAGGCCTTTACGAAATCGAGGAGCAATTACTCGCAGACTTGTTAGTTGCTGCGGACAGGTTGCTGGAGGCCGTGCAGCAGCTGGAGTCAGTCCCCCGCTAAGTACAACCACCACAATCGCCATGAACCGGCTTCCTGACCGGTCTAAGATGGTCCCGTTCTGCCATAGCCGACGAGACCACGGCCCGACATGAGTAGCAGCCCCGTCCCGACTGACCTCGACGCCATCCGCCGGCTGGACCGCGATGATCCCCTCGCGGCATTTCGCGCGGAATTCGAGCTCCCCGCCGACATCGTGTATCTGGACGGCAACTCCCTGGGCGCCCTGCCAAAGGCCGCGGTGGAAATCGCCCGGCGTACCGTGGAACAGCAGTGGTCGCAGGGGCTCGTCACGAGCTGGATAGAGGCCGGCTGGTACGAACTCCCCCGGCGACTTGGGTCGAAAATCGCCGCTCTGCTCGGCGCCGAACCGGACGAAGTCGTGATGACCGACGCGACGGGCATCAACCTGTTCAAGGTGGTTGCAGCCGCGCTGTCGCTGCGTCCGGAGCGCCAGGTCATCGTGATGGAGGGAAGCAACTTCCCGACCAACAACTACACCGTGCAGGGGCTGATCCGTCTGCTCGGCGATCGCCACAGCATCCGCTTTGTCGAGGCAGACGGCATCGCCGACGCGATTACCGACGACGTGGCAGTCGTGTGCCTGACCCACGTGCATTACAAGACGGGGCATGTCCTCGACATGGCGGCGATTACCGCGCGGGCCCACGCCGCCGGCGCACTGGCGGTCTGGGATGTGTGTCACAGCGCCGGCGCCCTGCCGGTAGCGTTGAACGACAGTGACGCCGACTTCGCGGTGGGCTGCACCTACAAGTTCCTGAACGGCGGGCCCGGCGCGCCGGCCTTTCTCTTCGCAGCGCGCCGGCACCACGGCCAGGCGCTGCAACCACTCACCGGCTGGTGGAGTCATGCAGCCCCGTTCGGCTTCGAGCGCGACTATCGGCCGGCATCTGATATCGGCCAGATGTTGAGCGGCACTCAACCGGTGCTCAGCATGGCCGTGGCCGAAGCCGGCATCGACATCGCCGCGCGCGCACCGATATCAGAGCTGCGAGAAAAATCTTCGCGCCTCGGTGATTTGTTCCTCACCCTGGTCGAGAAGTCCTGCGCCGCCCACGGTTTCAGCATCGCCTGCCCGCGCGATGCGGAGTTCCGCGGCAGCCAGGTCTCCCTAAGCCATCCGGACGCCTATGCCATCATGCGCGCACTAATCGACCACGGCGTCATCGGCGATTTCCGCGCGCCGGACGTGCTCCGCTTCGGCCTCACGCCGCTCTACCTGCGCTACGAGGACGTGTACCAGGCGGTGAAGGTGCTGCAGGAAGTCATGGACAGCCAGGCCTGGCGTCGCCCGGAGTATGCTCAGCGTCTGGCCGTCACCTGATTTCGCTGTTCCCGGAATCGACGGGCCCGCTTCGCAGCACATTTGCGGCGAAGACGGCCCGGTATCGGGCGTCGATGGCTTGGATTATGTCAAGCCGCACAATTCGGCGCTGCGCTGCGGAAGTCGTGATATCGTTAACACCTGATGACGCACAGCACCGGATGTCGGTGCTGTGCGTTTGTTTTGGCTTGCAGGATGCACCGCCACAAGAACGATAAGAAAGGTACACACGTGATAATTCGCGACTTGCTCCGGTTCACGCCATTCATTGCGTTCGGCATCGCAGCTTGTATTGTCCAGGAAGCCCACGCGGCCGGAATCCAGGCGACCGTCACCACGCGGGTGGCCAGTGACACTGGCGTGAACGGCGGGGGGTTTGCACTGTTTCTCAACGGTTCCCCGCTCCCGATCGTAGAAGAGCAGACAGTGTCCCTGGGGCCGGGTGATGTACTGCGGGCAGAGGTATCCGCCGACGCAACCACAGACGTGAACCAACCCAGTTCGATACGTCGCGACGTGATTATCGACTTCAGCCTCGATGCAGGCACCGACTCGGCCATGGTCCGACGCATCCTGAGTGGGACGGTCGATTCCACGGGCACAATTGGCACGCTGACCACTGGCGCAGTCGACAACGAAGACTTGTGCGCTTTCGCTTTCGGCTGCGCAGTCCCCGGCTCGCCAGGCTTTTTTGCCGGGCTCAATGCCGTGATCTCGGAAACGCTTCCCAGTACGGGTGGCAACCGGCTAATCATCAACAACCAGGAAACGCCAACAGGCCGCGTCGGTGGCATAGAAACCATTGACCTGGAGTTTCTTTTCGACCTGCAACGGCGAGAAGGCTTGCTGGAAGACCCGTCAGCGCGCACGTTCGTAGGCGCTGTAGGATTTACTGCTGCACAGGGCTTCGCGTCAGGCAGCGGCACCCTGGAACTGCGCATCGTGCCGGTACCGGCCGCCGCCTGGCTGTTCGGCTCGGCACTGGGTTTGCTGGGCTGGGTGCGGGCGCGCCAGGGGCACTAACTCGGGCCGGCTCAGTGGCTGCGTTGACGTCGGAAGAGGACTAACGCGAGGACGGAGCATCGATACAGTTAGTCCTGACTGCTGCGCGAATGGCGTCAGTTCGCTGGTGGGCGCCGGAACCAGTAGCGGCCCGTCAGCGCGGAGCGACCCAGGACCAGCGGCATTTTCTCCAGCACTTCTTCTTCATAATCATGGAGTTCGAGTTGCGGCGCGAACAGCGCGGTGATGTCCTGGCGGGATACCCGGCTCGGCCCCACGGGCCAGCGGTCCCACCAACCCCGGCGCCCGCAGTGGATCAGGATGAAATCCCCACCGGGCGCCAGCCAGCTCAGCAATTGCTGCCGGTACGTCTGCCGGAGGTCGGCCGACAGGCTGTGCAGGCAACCGACGTCGAGAATCACGTCGAAGGGCTGATCGTCGCACCAGCTCAGAATGTCTGCCTGCACTGCGTTCACTTCGAGGCCGCGTTTCTCGGCCCCTTGTCGCAATAGCGCAATGGCCTTCGGAATCATGTCGATTCCTGTCACTGCATAGCCCCTGTCTGCCAGGTACAGGGTATAGGTGCCGGCACCGCAGCCGACATCCAGTGCCCGCCCGGGCGAGGTGCGTTGCTCCAGTGCTTTCACGAGCAAGGCCGGCGGCTCGGCGCGGTACCAGGGCAGATCTTCCGGCGTCTTCGCCCGTCTATACAGGAGGCCCAGGACGCGCTCGTTCTTGCGTTTGCTCAT
>CAZTIB010000181.1:0-3355 GCA_964613615.1 uncultured Chromatiaceae bacterium | reverse complement strand
GACGTGTAGGCGATGAGCTTGCCGTTACCACCGGTCTTGTTGGCCTGGCCGCCTGTGACCCGCTCCCGCGCGGCAAGCAACGCACACAGCGTCGCGTCCGACGCGGTGTGCTGAATCACGCCGCCGCCGTCGGTGTGGGATGCAAAGCGCTCGGGCAGTCCCAGCATCTGCACCAGCCAGTCCATCACGTGAGTTTCCACCTCGGTGCACGCCGGACTCGTGGCCCACAACATGCCCTGCACGCCCAGACCGGCCGACAGGATCTCCCCGAGGATAGCCGGCGGGGAGCTGTTGGCCGGAAAGAACGCAAAGAAGTTCGGCGACTGCCAGTGCGTGATGCCGGGGAGCACGATGTCGGACATGTCCCGCAACATCGCGTCGAAGTCCTCGCCTTCCGCCGGCGGCTCAGCCGGCAACTGCCGGCGAATGTCGTTTGGCTCGACCTGCGAGAGCACCGGGTACGATTCAATGTTGGCCAGGTAATCCACCACCCAGTCGACGGTGCGATACGCGTTCTGCCGGAACGCTTCCAGCTCCATGTGGTAGGTCTTGTCGTCGTCGCTCATTGTCCCACGCGCTATTGCGCTCCTTCCCGGATGAGCCGGATGGTCTCGTCCGTCGTTACCACGTCGCCGAAGACCTGGACGAAGGTCCGCAGGCCGGCGATGTGGTCCTCGTCGGTCTTTGCGGCGTTGGCGTCCGCGATCATCAGCGTACGAAAGTCGCGCATCATCGCATCACGGGCCGTCGACTCACAGCAGCAGTTCGTGAGAGTACCCGTCACCAGTACGGTGTCTATCGACGCCTGCCGCAGCCGGCTCTCCAGCGGCGACGCATCCTGGATAAACGCGCTAAAGCGGTCCTTGTCGACGATCCAGTCATCGGGCTGAATGTCGAGCCCCGCGCAAAACTCGTGGGAAAAATGACCGGCCGTCAGTTGCGCGTGCCAGTCCTTGCGCTCGGCCTCGGGTGTGAAGTGATCGAAATACATCGCCCAGGCGCCGCGTCCGGAGTCGGTCAGTGACACGCGTATCCAGATGACGGTGCCACCGGCGCTGCGCAGCGCGCCGGCCAGACGGTTGATATTGGGCACGATGCCGGCGGCCTTTTCCACGTGGGCAAAGCCTTTCGGATGCACGAAGGCGTTCTGCATGTCGATAACCAGCAGTGCGGTGCGCGCCGGGTCTATATGGTCGAAGACGTGCAGCCGGCCGCGTCTCGCCCTGAGTTGTTCCAGCAGTTCTGCGGGCAGCTCGACGTCGTGCATGATTATTCCGGGGACAGTTTACCTATTTCCCGCTGCTCAAGAGGCGGCCTAATCGTCAACCCGGGAAATAGCTTAACTGTCCCCATCAGGCGGGCCGCCGCGGCCCAGCCTTCTTATCTGACTTCTTGTCACCCCGGGCCCGGAAATAAAACACCGGCAGGCCCAGCACGAACAGCAGGGCGGACGGGCTGCGCACCAGCCGGCCGAGAAAGGCAACGACGTCCGCCGGACTGATGTAGACCTTGCTCTTCATCGTCTGCGACGGGTGGCTCGAAATCACCAGCGTATTCCCCTTCCGCTCGATGTCACCGAACTGGAACTCGACGTCGGCAAGCTTGCTCTTGACCTTCATCCGTTGATCTCGCAGCGCGTCAGTCGGGTTTGCGCAGGCGGCCGGTCGACTGCGCGAACTCGATCCGTTCCATCAGCTTCCCGGACATCTCGCCGGGCTCGCAACCATGCGGCGGCACGAACTGGCCCCGGTCGTACAGGTCATCGATGGCGTCCCGGCAGACTTCCATCTTATCGGACAGCGTGCGCGGCGGGGTGCCGGACGGGAACCGGTTGGCCGGGTAGATCGGTTTTTCGTAGATCTGCCGGAAACCCTCGGTGCGGACATCGACCCAGCAGTTGTGATTGATGCGCGCGCGGTGTTCGCGCAGCCCCTCGATATCAATAGTTGCACCGATGACCTGCTCCTCCGGGTACGGCGCTTCGCGCAGGATCATGCCGGTGTAGTCGATCACGAAGGACCCGCCGGGGCAGAAGGCCTGGGGATAGAAGTCGTAGTCGACCTTGCCCCAGTTGGAACCCAGCAGGTAACACATGTTGTCGTGGGCGCGGGTGCGGCGCGTAAATTTCCAGAAATCCCAGGGTTCCGATACGCCCTCCACTTCCTGCAGCGCCGTCGGGTGACAGATCACCTCGGCACCGTTGTAGCCCAGCGCGCGGGACACTTCCGGCGTGCAACCATCGTGGCAGGTCATGGTGCCGAGCTTGCCGATCTCCGTGTCCACCACCGGGAACAGGTCCTTGATATCGCCGCTCAGCTTTTCGGAATACTCGTCGAAAATGTCGTGGGGGCTGGTGCCGAGCCCGATGGAGGCCGGCACGTGCCACTTGTGATAGCGCAGGATGACCTTGCCGTCAGGCCCGATGATGAAGGCGGTGTTGAACCAGCGGTCCGGAAACTCCGGCACCTTTTCAATCACGCCACCGCCGGCGATGTATAGCCCGTACTCTTTGGCCTTCTCCCCGAGGGCATCCAGTTCCGGGCCCGGGATCGTGATGGCCTTCTTCATGAAGGACTCGATGCCGTGCTCGCCCTTGCCCGGCGTGGTGACACCCTGCAGGAAATACTCGGGCAGCACGATCAGTCGCACGGGTATCTCCCAGAAATAGCCGACCCCGAAATCGATCATGTTGCAGACCCGCTGCAGGTTCTGCTCGATGCCGGCGCGGTCTTCGGCCACCTTGACCGCGGGCTGTATCACCATGCCGGTGTATTTTTCGATTCGCTTGCTCATAGTCGTGGTATCCCGTGGTTGCAGGCTACGCCCTTCAGAAATCGTCTTCCGGCTCCTTCAGGCCGAGGTCTTCCAGGAGCACGTTCGCCGTGTTGGTGCCCATCGCGGTGATGCCGCCGCCGGGGTGGCACGACGGCCCGGCCATGTACAGGCGGCCGATCGGTGAGCGGTACTCCGCGTAGCCGGGAAAGGGCCGGAACGCGCCCATCTGCCCCAGCGTTCGTTCGCCGCCGTTCGTCACGCCGTTCACAAACGACCAGTTCGCGCGGGCGAGGCTCGGGCCGGTTTCCACGTACTGACCGAGGATGTTGTCGCGGTCCATGTTAGTGGTGTAGCGCTGCAGCTGCGTCAGCAGCACGGCGTCGATGTAGGCCGGCCCCACCTCCTCCCAGTCGGCACCGTTGGCCAGCTCCACCGGCACGAAGGTGTCGGAGATCAGGGTGTGCTTGCCTTCCGGTGCGCGGGTCGGGTCCATCGTGGTCCAACAGGCCGTCCACAGGAACGGGTCCGTCGGCGCCACGCCGGCAGCGATCTCCTGGTATTGCTTGTCGATATCGGCCAC
>CAZTIB010000180.1:0-7467 GCA_964613615.1 uncultured Chromatiaceae bacterium | reverse complement strand
CCGCGTGTATGGCACCGTACTCGACAGCGACAGCGATGTGTTTTGCCGCACCGGTCCCGACAACAACACCTGCCTGATTCAGAGCCAGAGCGAAGTGCTATGGCAGTGGCAGATGCTGGCCGGCGCGAGCTTCCGGTTCTGAAACTGTGTAACGCCGAAGGTGATTCTCCTGGTAGGAGCGGCTTTAGCCGCGATGGCCGACGGATGGTGACAATCGCTTGAGTATGGTGTGGGGATCAGCCCACGCTGCGGCGGCGGAAAAAATCCAGGGACAGCACCAGCGATTCCCGGGCTCGCCACGCGTCGCCGTCGAGGCGGCCGGCTTCTTCGGGGGTCGCCGCAGAAAGGCGGCTCGCCAGGGCCATTGCTCTTTCGCAGCGTTCCCTGAAGGCCTCGCGCTGCAGCTGGGCCTCGCGGTCTTCCCCGGCGCCGGGCAAACACGTTTCCGTGGCGCTAATCATCGCCCGGATCTCGGTGGCGAAGCGCCGGGTGAGTGAGGGGGCGGCATCCATGCCGAACTCTCCATCCCTGGGTCATTCACCTTAGCGTGGCGCCGGCGCCGGCGCCGTTACCCGCATCACAAACCCGGGCGCGGTAACGCGTTCGATGCGTTAGCATTGTGTTCCCACAGACGGTGGCCGGCCCGGCCGCGGAGAACGACGGCGATGAGCGCAGCAGAGGCAACCGAGACCATCTTTGATGACACCGCCCAGCAGACGGTGGACCTGGGCAACCGGGTTCTGGACGCCGATGGCTCTGCCGACACCTGGGAGGTGGCCTCCGGCCTGCTGGCCGGCGCCATCCAGTTCTGGCTGTTCTCCCGCCAGCCCTGTGACGATCCCTTCTGCGAGTCCTGCGCGGAAGTCAGCACCGCCGAGCGGCGGCTGGGCCTGCTGATGGAAGAGGTCCGTGAACTCGCCGAGAGCAGCGACTATTTCGAGTCGCCCCGGGACGTGGGCACCGGCACGCATTGACGCGGGCCGGCAACGCCCACGGCGTCGCCCAGCGCTGGTTTTCAGTCACCAACGCGCACCGGCACAGGCCGGGATCAGGGTTTTCCACGGTCAGCGAGTCGCGGCCTCTATGCTATAGTCCGCGCCCTTCTGGAGCGGCTTGCGAGCTGGATTCATGGCAAAAATTTACGTCACCGACCGCAACGGTGGTGAAAACGAAGTTGAGGTGCCGATCGGCGTGTCCTTGATGGAACCGCTGCGCGACGAGATCGACGGCGGCATCGAGGCGCTCTGCGGCGGCATGTGCTCCTGCGCCACCTGCCACGTGTTCGTGGAATCGGAGTGGTTTGCAAAACTGGAGGCGCGCCAGGACGATGAACTCGAGCTGCTGGAAGGTACCGAGTGCTTCGAAGACGGCAGTTCGCGACTGTCCTGCCAGATCGTCATGCGCGACGACCTCGAGGGCATGCGGCTGACCGTCGCGCCCGAAGAGTAGGGCGGCCCCATGAAGCTGTACCACGTCGCCCGCACCCGATCGGTACGCGTGCTCTGGCTCCTGGAAGAATTGGGGCTCGACTACCAGCTTGAAACCATGCCCTTCGACCCGAAGGCGCTGCAGTCGGTGGACTACCTGGAGCTCAGTCCGTTCGGCAAGGTGCCGGTGCTGGTAGACAGCGCCACGACCCTGTTCGAGTCTGTCGCGATCATCCAGTACCTGCTGCTCCACTACGGTGACGGCGCCCTGGAGCCGGATAATCAATCGCCCGACTACGGCGTATTCCTGCAGTGGCTGCACTTCGGCGAGTCCACGCTGATGGGCCCCATGGCCAACATCATCCAGCACTCCTATCACCTGCCCGAAGAAGAGCGCGACCCACGGTCCCTGGCTCGAGCCAAACGGCAGCTGCATCACTACGCTACCGTGCTGGACGAGGAGCTGGGCAAGCACGCTTATTTAGTGGGCGACGAGTTCACCGCGGCAGACATCGTGGTGGGCTACCCGTTTTTCCTGGCCAAGCTGTTCCGCGTGTTTCCGGACGATTGTCCGAACCTTAAAGCGTGGTTCGGCAAACTCACGGCGCGCCCGGCCTACAAGACCGCCACCGCGGTGCAGGAGTCGTAACGGCTGCTCCCGCGCCACGCGCAACCGCCGACGAGGGTCAGGCGCAGTGCTCTGACCCGTCGCGAGCCATCGTCGCGGTGAATGCTCCCAGGGCGACGACCTGTTCAACGGGCCTGCCTCGGGCCCCTGCCTGATGCCGTTAGATCCGGAACAGCTGCTGGGCCGTCGGGTCCGCGGCGAACGCGTGGCCTGGGACGCCCGGGACGTGCTCCTTTACGCACTGGCCGTTGGTATGGGCGAAGCGCCGCTGCCCGACGCGGGACGACCCTTCGTCTATGAAGGAGCGGGCTTGCAGGTCATGCCCAGTTTCGCCAACGTGCTGTCGAACACCCGGTTGCTGGACGATTGCGGTTGGGACTACGCGCGCATATTGCACGCCGGCGAACACCTGCTGATTCATCGTCCGCTGCCGGACGTCGGTGCCGTGACCCTCGACAGTCGGGTGTCGGCGCTAAGAGACCTGGGTGCCGAGCGGGGCGCACTCATCGACTACGAGACCGATGCGCGTGACGCCCGCGGCGAAGCGATCTTCACCGTGCAGCGCACGATTCTCGCCCGCGGGGACGGTGGTTTCGGTGGTACGGGCGAGGGTGGGCCGGCAGCGCACCGGCTGCCGGCGCGCCCGCCGGACCTCGTCTGCCCCCTGGCGACCCGATCTGACCAGGCGCTGCTCTACCGGCTGAGCGGTGACCGCAACCCGCTGCACGCCGATCCCCGCGCCGCGCGAGCCGCGGGTTTCGACAAGCCGTTGCTCCACGGGCTGTGCACCTGGGGCATTGCCTGCCGGGCCATCCTGGTCACGATTTGTGAATATGACGCCACCCTGATGCGGTCCATGGCCGGCCGCTTTTCGGCGCCCGCCTATCCCGGCGACACGCTGGTGACCGAGATGTGGCAGCAGGCCAACGTGGTGTCGTTCCGGGTCCGGGCCGCTGAACGCGACGTAGTGGTGCTGAACCACGGCCGCTGCGAGCTGGCGGCGTAGAATTTTTCGGCCACCGGCCCCTGTCCCAACTAGTGTCCCCTGTAGGAGCGGCTTCAGCCGCGACAGGCGCCACCGAAGCCGCCGCGCTGCAGCCAGCGCCTGTCGCGGCTAGCCGTTCCCGCACATCCCTGTGCTCCACGGCATAAGGACTTCCTGTCCGGAAAGTCGCCCCCACCGTAGGGTAAAGAGGCCGCTCCCACAGTAAAGAAATTGGTGTCAGTTCTCAGTGACGGAAGCCGGTGGCTGAGCCTGCGGCAGAATGTGGTGTCTGGCCCCGATTTCTCCTAGAATCGCCGGCCTTGTGGGGCGGTAGCTCAGATGGGAGAGCGCGGCGTTCGCAATGCCGAGGTCGGGAGTTCGATCCTCCCTCGCTCCACCACTTTCCTGGCTGCCGACGGGATCCGGTCGATCCCGAACAAGTCTCCTTCCGGCAGGACAGCTCTCAACGGGTCGCCAGCGTCTGGCAGAACATTCGACATAATCTGGTAACAAAACTGCTAATCTGGTGCCGGGACGCGTTAGCGGGGGGCTGCGGCCGGCAGTTGAGGAGTATTTTGTGAACTGTCGCACGCTGCAGTCAGTAGCCGCGGCTTATCTTTACACTACAAATATTCGCTGGAACCCGGGATGAAGTGGCTTCGATTCTTTACTCGCAAGCGCGAGGACGAAGAGGATACCCGTATTTATACGGCAGATTCGCCGCGTGCAATCAAGCGGCACCGGCCCATTACGCGCACGGTGCCCGTTCCTGAACACCCGATATTCCAGGACACCGGTAGCCTCGAACTCGAGAGCGAAAAAGCCGACGACGCGGATCCCTACGAAACCTCCTCGTGGAAGCTCGACCCGGACCAGGGCATCCGTCGTGTCGAAGACGACAAGACCGTGGACCGCAGCGGCCGCGAGAAGAATACGTCGAACAATCCCTACGACACGGGTTCCTTTCGCAAGGGCTGGTGACCGCCGCCAACCCGCCCCACGGGATCAGATATCAAAGACCCCGCCACCGGCGGGGTCTTTTCTATTGCGGCCTGCATTTAAAGGGTCTGCGCTGATTTCACCGCACTAATGAACATAGTGCATTTTTTTCTAATCTGCCAAGCACGGGTAACTGCAAGCAAGTACCTGATCCTGAACTGGAAAAGACCAAGTGCACGTATTGTTAAATGACATCAAAAATCTCAGCCGCTAAGGTGCGCCAGGGACAACAAACTGTACTAATCCCCGATGACGCAAAGCCCGAGCTCGACTCGGCACAACAACAATTAAAGCCATCTGCAAATGGCTAATCCGAGGATCGACATGACAACTCAGTTACTCAAGCGCTTTTCTGCGATCGCGGCGCTCGCGCTCATTGCGACTTCTGCCAACGCCGCAATCATTGACTACACCATTACCGGCGGTACCCACCTGTTCTGGACGTCTACTAGCAGTAATACTGGCGGTCAACCAACACTACTAGGTGTCTACGAGAACGGTCTTGGTCCGGCAAATTGTCTAGGTGCTAACGACTGCGGTCCGGGTTACTGGACCAACGATCCGTTGGACGCGGTATATGGTGGCACTATCCGAGCCGTGGACGGCGTTATTACCAGTGGTGTCTTGTCCTGGACAGGAACCTATGGCGCCGAAATCCTGGTCAATGGTGGGTCGTTCTTTGGAGCCCAATACACCGACGGCGCGATCGACCTGATGACTGGTGTCCGCTCCGGTGGATTCACGTGTGACGCTGGTGCGGCGGCCGCCAACATCTTTTCTGCCATCTGCTTTGTAGCGAACCTCGAGACTATAGAATATGAAGCAGGCGCCCAGACCCTGGTAGACAATGGGGACGGGACGATTGTTCTCGCGTTGAACAACAGCGAGTTTACCGACACTGGTATGGGAACTGATTATCGGGAGGAGCTCTATCTCACGGTCCGTTCAGAGATCATTCCGATCCCCGCGGCCGTGTGGCTGTTCGGTTCTGCCCTCGGCCTGTTGGGCTGGGTGAAACGCAGAACTGTCTGAACTACACGCAGTTACAAAAAAGACCCAGCCGCAATGGCTGGGTCTTTGCGTTTGGGCTGTGGCCACAGCCCTCCAAGTGATCCCCCGTGGAAATGAGCGCCCCGGATCCAACCCCGCCAGCCAAAGATGGCTAATTGCAGTCTGGCAGGCTATTGATCCACACATCGATCAGGCTCACGCCGACACCGTCCGGGATGTCTGATCCCAGCGGCGGCATGCCGTGCGCGTCGCGCCGATTCATCCGCGCGGGAATGACAGATGCCGCGGAATCACCGGGTGCGATCAGCCGGGCCGATCTCCAGGTCGCTGCCGACGGGGGCCACATCGCAGGTGTTGGTGGCCGGGAACGCGTTCTGGGTGGGAGCGGCTTCAGCCGCGACTTTGGTTAGCCAGCCGCAGTGGCTCTAGAATGATGGTCGCGGCTAAAGCCGCTCCTACCAAGGCTTACAGGATTCTTTCCAAGGCTTACAGGATTCTTTCTACAACCGCAATGCCCCGTCAATCTCGAAGCACCGCCCACTCACGTAGTCGTTCTGGAAAATGAACTCGACCGTCTGCGCGATCTCGTCCGGTTCACCCATGCGCTTCAGCGGCACGGTGCCGGCGATGCGGTCCTTGGCTTCCTCTTTCATCGCCGCGACCATCTCGGTGTTGATGAAGCCCGGCGCGACGGACGCGGCACGAATGCCATAGCGCGCGAGTTCCTTGGCCCAGACCACCGCCATCGCCTGCACGCCGGCCTTCGCTGCGGAGTAGTTGGTCTGCCCCATGTTCCCCGAGCGCGAGATGCTGGAGATGTTCACGATCACGCCCTTGGAGCCCAGCTGAATCATGTGCTCGGCGGCTTCCCTCCCGCACAGGAACACGCCGGTCAGGTTCACGTCCATCACGGCCTGCCACTGCTCCAGCGACATCTTCGACACCAGTTCGCCGTCTTTGAACTTCACCATTAACGCGTCGCGCGTGATGCCGGCATTGTTCACGAGCCCGTCGAGCCCGCCGAAATCCGCGACCACCTGGTTGAACAGGGCCACAACCTCGCTTTCCTTCGCGACGTTGGCACCGTAGGTCTTCACTGTCGCACCGGCCGCCTCACAAGCGCTCGCGCAGTCGGCAATGCTGTCGGCCTGCAGGTCTACCAGCGCGAGCCTGGTGCCGTGCCCGGCCAGGCGCTTAGCCATGGCGGCACCCAGGCCCCGGGCGGCGCCGGTGATGACGATAGTCTTGTTCTGCAGGTCCATGTAGTTCTCCGCTGGTAGCCTTGGCAAAGCGGCGTATCTTACCGGTTGGGCCCTAGCCCGTGTAGGCGCGGCCTGCGTCGGCGTCAGCAATTTGGCCGCTGTTGCCCGCGCACGGCAGATCATGATGTGTCGACGCAATGAGTTTAGACACCCTGTTGATGCGGCTTGAATGCCGCTTGAACCCCTTCTACGCTCTCGCAACCGGCAGCGAAGCGCGTGAATATTTTGCCGCCAGGGTGTTGGCGTTTCCGGGCCCGTCCTGTCCAGTTCCGCTGTTCCTGCCGACTGCTACCGTGGTTGTATTGCTGGAGGCCACTGCATGACCAATAGCTTCAGTCTCGATGGCCGCGTGGCATTGATCACGGGGGCCAGCAGCGGTCTCGGCCGGCATTTCGCGCAAGTGCTCGCGGCGTCCGGCGCCCGCGTCCTGGTGGGAGCCCGGCGCAGTTCCCGGCTCGCTGACCTGGTGGCAGAGATCGGCGCGGCGGGTGGGCAGGCCGCGGCCGTTGCGCTGGATGTCACGGACCGAGACTCCATTGCCGCCGCGTTCGCAGAGGCCGACTCGAGTTACGGGGTGGTGGACCTGGTTGTGAACAACGCCGGCATCGCTTCGACCAGCCGGGCAGAAGAAATGCCGGACGACGACTGGCAGGCCCAGGTGGACACGAACCTCACGGCGGTGCACCGGGTGGCGTCCGAGGCGGCCCGCCGGCTGATCGCGGCCCGCCAGCCAGGCACTATCATCAATATTGCATCGATACTCGGGCTGCGCGTGGCGCCGGGCACCGCGGCCTACAATGCCACCAAGGCGGCGGTTATCCAGCTCACCAAGACCCAGGCGGTGGAGTGGGTGAAGCACGGTATACGCGTCAACGCGATCTGCCCCGGATACTTCAAGACCGAGATCAACGCCAGCATGCTGGACTCGCCCCGGGGCGAGGACCTGGTAAAGCGCGTGCCGATGCGCCGGGTGGGGCGGATGGAAGAGCTCGACGGGCCGCTATTGCTGCTGGCCTCCGCGGCTGGCAGCTACATGACCGGCAGCGTGCTGGTGGTGGATGGCGGCCACTTGTGCAGCAGCCTGTAACGCTGAAAGCACCCCGGTAGGAGCGGCTTTAGCCGCGACCAGCACGAGCTCTTTCGCCGAGGTTTCGA
>CAZTIB010000179.1:0-38282 GCA_964613615.1 uncultured Chromatiaceae bacterium | reverse complement strand
GCGGCACCGAGCAGCCTGACCTGGACGGCGGCGATTCCGCCGCGGCCTGTTTCAACCCGGTGCCGGCATGAGCGAAACCTTGCAGCACCCGGTGGCCGAGCCGCTGTTGGAGGTCAGCGACCTGCAGAAGTACTTCCCGGTGCGCGGCGGTCTGTTCCGGCGCGTGCAGGCCCAGGTGCGTGCGGTGGACGGCGTGAGCCTGTCGCTCGAGTCAGGACAGACCTATGGGCTCGTCGGTGAGTCAGGCTGCGGCAAGTCGACGCTGGGCCGGGCGATTCTGCGGCTGCACGAGCCCACGGCCGGGCAAATCCGGCTGGACGGCGCAGACATCACGCAACTGCACCGCCAGGCCCTGCTGCCCTACCGACGGCGCATGCAGATGATTTTCCAGGATCCTTACGCGTCGCTGAGTCCACGGCGCACGGTGGCACAGACTTTGCGCGAGCCCCTGGACCTGCACCGCATCGGCACCCGGGCCGAGCGCGATGCGCGGGTGCAAGAGTTGCTGGACGTGGTGGGCATGGGGCCGCGGGCCCTGAACCGCTACCCCCACGAGTTTTCCGGCGGCCAGCGCCAGCGCATCGGCATCGCCCGCGCACTGGCCCTTGACCCGTCGCTGATCGTGGCCGACGAGCCGGTGTCGGCGCTGGACGTGTCGGTACAGTCGCAGGTGCTGAACCTGGTGGCCGACCTGCAGCGCGAACGCGGCATCTCGTTCCTGTTCATTGCTCACGACCTCGCGGTGATCCAGCAGGTGAGTGACGTGGTCGGCGTGATGTACCTCGGCAAGATTGTCGAGTCGGCCAGCGCGTCGGCGATTTATGCTGCACCCAGGCATCCGTATACGCAGGCGCTGATGTCGGCGATCCCGGTGCCGGACCCGGCGCGTCAGCGCACGCGCATCGTGCTCGGCGGCGACGTGCCGTCACCCCGCAACCCGCCGCCAGGCTGCCCTTTCCACCCCCGTTGCCCGCAAGCCATGGACCGTTGCCGCAGCGAGGTACCCGCCCTGAAACGGCCAGCCGGCGCGGAAGGCGGGCACCTGGTGAGCTGTCACCTGTACGATTGACTACCCGGCCTGACTGCGCCGGGCAGCAGAACAATGAAACTCTACGACTTCAAACGGGCGCCGAACCCCCGGCGGGTGCGCATCTTCCTGGCCGAGAAGGGCCTGGAGGTGCCGATCGTGCCGGTGAACCTGTACCGCATGGAGCAGTTGTCGCCGGAATTCAGGGCGATCAACCCCGGCTGCACCGTGCCGGTGCTGGAAACCGACGACGGCGAATATATTTCCGAGTCGCTGGCGATTTGCCGTTACCTGGAGACGCTGCAGCCGGAGCCGCGGCTGTTCGGTGAGCGGGGATTAAGCGAGGCGCGGGTCCTGATGTGGAACAACATCGTGGAACAGGAGGGCATGCCGGCAGTGGCCGAGATGCTGCGCAACCTGTCGCCGGGTTTTCGCGACCATGTATTTCCCGGGCCGGTGAACTACCCGCAGCTCCCGGCACTGGTGGAACGGGGTGCGGCGCGCACGGAGCAGTTTTTCAACCGGGTGGAGCAGCGGCTCGCCGAATCGGCTTACCTGGCCGGCGACGAGTTCACCGTTGCCGACATCACGCTGCTGGTCACTGCCGACTTCGCGAAGTGGGTGGAGATAGATGCGGCGCGCGGCCGGCCCGCCGTCGCCGACTGGCATGCCCGCGTCGCGAGCCGGCCTAGTGCCCAGGCCTGAGCGAAGCGACGATGCGCCACGGTAATTTCAGCGACGAACCTGTCGACAGCGTCAACTGGAAGATTTTCCGCGAGCTGACACCTTATCTCTGGGAATACCGCGGCCGTGTCGCGTTGTCGCTGGTGTTCCTGGTTGCGGCCAAGGCCGCGATCCTGGTGATCCCGTTCTTCCTGAAATACCTGGTGGACTCCCTCGACGCGGGCAAGGGCGTCAACATCACTGCGTATGCGCTGATCGGGCTGGTCGTCGCGTTTGGCCTGGCGCGTTTTTCCAATGTGCTGTTCGGTGAACTGCGCGACACGATCTTCGGTCGCGTGACCGAGCGCGCGATGCGGCGCATCGGGCTGCAGGTATTCCGACACATTCACGCACTGGACCTGGATTTTCACCTGAACCGGCAGACTGGTGGCCTCGCCCGCGATATCGAACGCGGCGTCACCGGCATCAGCTTCCTGATGCGGTTTTTCGTTTTCAACATTGCGCCGACGATTTTCGAGATCACGATGGTGGTCGGTATCCTGTTCTGGAACTACGGTTTCAACTACGCGCTGGTCACGCTGGCGGCCGTGACGGCCTACGGCCTGTTTTCCGTGCGGGCGACAGAATGGCGCACGCAGTACGTGCGCGAGGCCAATGAAGCCGATTCGTCCAGCAACACCCGCGCCATCGACAGCCTGATGAATTTCGAGACGGTGAAATATTTCACCAACGAAGAATTTGAGGCGCGCCGCTACGACCGCGAACTGGAGAAATGGGAAGTGGCGCGGCGCAAGAATCGGCTGTCGGTGTTCACCCTGAACGGCGGCCAGGCGGCCATTATCGCCGTGGCGCAGACCACGATGATCGGCATGGCGGCATTCCAGGTGCGCAGTGGCGTGATCACCATTGGCGACTTCGTGCTGATCAACCAGTTCATGATCCAGCTGTTCATGCCCCTGGGCTTCCTCGGTTTCATTTATCGCGAGATCAAGGGTTCGATGGCCAACATCGAGCGCATGTTCGACCTGCTCGCCGTAAAGACGCAGATCAAAGATAGGCCTGGGGCGCCGGATTTACAGGTGGAACGCGGCAGCATTCAGTTCGACAACGTGAACTTCGGCTACGGACCGGACCGGCAAATTCTGAAAGGCGTCAGCTTCGAGGTCCCGCCGGGGCAGAAGGTGGCCGTGGTGGGTGCCAGCGGCGCGGGCAAGTCCACACTAGTGAAGTTGTTGTTTCGTTTCTACGACGTTAGCGGCGGCGCAGTGCGTATCGACGGCCAGGATCTGCGGGATGTCACGCAGCATTCGTTGCGCGCGGCCATCGGCATCGTGCCGCAGGACACGGTGCTCTTCAACGACACCATCTTCGAGAACGTGCGCTATGGGCGGCCGGATGCCGGCGACGACAAGGTCTGGGAAGCCATCCGGCTGGCGCACCTGGAAGACTTCATCGGCCGCCTGCCGACAGGCGGAGATACGGTGGTGGGCGAGCGGGGTCTGAAGCTGTCGGGGGGCGAAAAGCAGCGCGTAGCTATCGCGCGGGCGTTGCTCAAACAGCCGCCGGTCCTGGTGTTCGACGAGGCAACTTCGTCGCTGGACAGCAAATCCGAGCAAGCGATCCTGGCCGCGATCCGCGAAATTGCGACGGGCCACACCAGCCTGGTCATCGCCCACCGATTGTCCACTGTAGTGGATGCCGACAGTATCGTCGTTCTGGAACACGGCCAGGTCGTGGAGCAGGGCCGGCACGCGGAGCTGCTGGCCCGAGACGGCCGTTACGCCGAGCTGTGGCGTATTCAGCAGGCCGAGGCGCAGTCGCCGGCGCTGGAGAGCCCCGACGTGGCCCTGGCCGTCTCGGGATCCGGTGAGGTCGGAGAGCCTGACTTGCTGCGCTAGAACCGAGTGCCTGGTTTTATACTGTCCACGGCTGAGTTGGTTAGTGGCGATGCAGCTGATTGGGATGACAACGCTTGTGTTCGGCAGGTCAACAAACTAAGAAGAGCAGGATGATGCAGGATCGGCTTACCGAATTGGAAATCAAAATCGCTCATATCGAGCACTCTCTGAATGAGTTGAGTGATGTGTTGGTGAGACAACAAACATATATCGACAAGCTGGAACACAGTGTTGAGCGGCTTTATGAAAGACTGCAGTCAGAGAATGAAATACAGACTGACAGCGACCCTCGGGGCGAAAAGCCTCCTCACTACTAGTCTTCAGCTATAACGGCGCAAGACTTTGCTGGTAAACAGGCGCAGCGAGAGAAAAGGGCCGGATCTATTTTAGCCAACAATAAATGGACCCCGTACTCATGGACGTGCGGCTCGATATGAACACCGTGTTTGAATCCAAGCGAGACGCCTGGATCGTTGCCCTGATTTGGGTTGGGGCGTTGATGTGTGTGTTCGCGGCCTCAGAGCAGTTCGACAGCGCAGCTTCGTTGGCGCTGAGAGCGACGATGCTGATTCTTTTCGGAGCTGCCGCCGCCTTCATGCTGTGGGTACTCTATGCAATCGACTATACGGTGACCAGTGAGCATCTGCTGATTCGGTGCGGGCCGCTACGCTATCGCCTGCCACTTGCCCAGATCGACTCGGTGCAGCCATCTCGCAATCCCTTGTCCAGTCCTGCGGCGTCCCTCGACCGGCTGCTCATCAAGTGGAATAACGAGCGCAAAAGAATCCTGATTTCGCCGTTGGAAAAAGGCGAATTTCTGCGCGAACTGGACAGGCGCTGCGCTCAGCTCAAACTGGAAGGCGAAGGCCTGGTCAGGGCTTCAGCCAGGTGACGGCTCGTGGCGAGAAGCAGCAACTCGTAAAACCTTGTCAACGATCGTGGTGAGATGATGGACCGGTCAACTAGATTTTGGGACAAGATTGCAGATCGCTATTCGAAGCGACCCATTACTGATGAAGCTTCATACCAGAAGAAACTGCAGATCACGCGCAAATACTTTCGGCCGGATACCGAGGTATTGGAGTTGGGCTGTGGGACGGGTTCGACTGCTATCGCTCATGCGCCCTACGTGAAACATATTCATGCAATCGATATCTCGTCGAAAATGATCGCGATTGCGCAGGGCAAGGCAGACGCGGAAAAAGCCACCAATATCACTTTTGCGCAATCGACCATCGATGCGTTCAGGGCCCCTGATCAAACGCTAGACGCAGTGTTGGCGCTCAGTGTCCTGCACTTGCTCGAGAACAAGGAAGAGGTGATCGCCAAGGTTCATCGAATCCTGAAACCGGGTGGTATTTTCGTTTCCAGTACGGCGTGCCTGGGAGATACGATGAGGTACATCAAGCTGATCGCGCCAATTGGCAAGTTCTTTGGTTTCATACCGTTGGTTACGGTCTTTACCACCAAAGAACTGGAGCACAGTTTGACCGATGCAGGCTTTGAGATTGACTACCAATGGCAGCCCGGAAAAGGCCAGGCGATATTCATTGTGGCGAAGAAGGCCGCACAGGCGCAGTAAGATGTCTGCTTCTGGCCGTAAGCCGCCGTGCGCTAGCTTCGAGTCCCTGATTTTTTCTTAGTCAGTCTTGTTCAGCCGGTAGTAGCAAGCGCCGCACAATCCGCCATTTGTCGACATGTGCACCTGTTCCGGCCAGGGCGGCGTATCCCCGCACAAATCACAGCACTGTTGATTGGCCTGTATGACGTGCCGATCAAAGACTTGACGCTGTTTGTCCGTTAGCGAATCCACGCCTCGATCAATTGCCTGTCGGGTGACGCCTAATGGTGCACCATCCAATAGTTTGCGATTGATGAGATGTTGCAGCCAGTCTATGAAGGCCGTCTGTTCAATCGCTACATCTGGAAAACTCATCGGCACGCCTCGATATTCACCAACCAACGCACAATAGGCCGAGATTAGCAGTCCGGCTTGGACGCGGATCACGCTTCGACGCGAAACCGGCTAAACACGACGATTTCAAGAGAGTCAAAGCCCTGCTTGGGCGAGGATTTGCTCTGCCTGGCGACCGACCGCTACTCCGTCCGTTACCTCACGACCACGCAGACGTCGTTAGGTCGCAGGTAGCGCACGATGGGCGGGCCCTGGTCCGGCATCAGCACTTCAACGTCGTCGTCCCCCGGCTGGTCGCGGCAATCGGTAGAACGCAGGTAGTCCCATTCCCCCGCCCCTTCGTCGTCGCCCCGGTCCGTTCTGAGCATACTGGACGCGGGAATGCCGGCGTCCAGGTATCTCGCTGCCGCGTCCCGGCTCGGCTGGCCGTCGCCATGGCCTGCCGGGAAGATGACGAATGTGGGTTGCACGGCATCGATCAGGCACCGTGAACTGGCGTTGTTCGCGCCGTGGTTCGGTGCGAGGAGCACGTCGGCTTGCAGGGGCACCGAGGCTTGTTGACTGATCATCGCAGCCTCGGCGAAACCACATCTATCGGCAGGCCACGCCGACAAGCGCCCAATCGTATCGCCCGTGAGCAGTAGCGATGCGTCCCGATAGTCCAGCCTGGCTACGATGCTGACGGCTTTCTGCAGCTCGGCCTCGTCCAGGTCGTCGGTGGTCGGCCACGATCGCCAGCCGGCGACAAAAGTGACCGTGGCATCGCCGAGCTGGAAGACCGTGCCCGGTTCTATCGGACTATCGCGAAGGTTGCGGACCACGGCGCCCGCCCCTTCAGCCTCGGCAATCGCGCGCACCGTCTTGCGGTAGCTCAACTGGGGCCGCCGATAGCCGGTCCACCAGATCTCACCCACGCGGAATTCGCCGAGCAGTTGCGGCACGTCCTGCATATGCCTGCCGTCACTGTGGCTGATGACCAGCAACTCGATGCTTCCGTCACCCACGATTTCACGAACGGCTTTCAGGCAGGCCTGGTCGATGCCGCCGGCGTCATATACGAAGTGGCGGCGGTCTCGTGTGGCAGCGATCACGCACAGGGCCGAGCCGACGTCGACTATTCGCACGTAGCTGCCGACGCTCTTGCCGTCCTCTCCAGCGGCGAAGACCGTTTCGTCGAAGGGCCGTGCGGTGGGCGCATTAACGGCGACCGCGCAGCTGATGATCACCAGGGGGATCGCGATGAACGTCAGCACCCGCAACAATGCGCGCCGTGAGTAGGTCTTGCGGGCCATCGGGCCACCTGTAGATGGAGCTGAAAGACCAGGAGTCCTGGTGCCCTGGGCCACCGGTGCAACGAAGCAACCGGAGACCCCGTAAGGCTATGCTACCGCGACTGACGCGCGGGCACAGACAACAATGGTTGCTGGCCGGGGGGCCGGAACGCCTTGACCCAACATGAATCTCTTGCGGTGTTGCCGCGGCGCCGGTGTTTCGGCGTTACCATCGTGGCATCGGAGACGCGCTCCGCTGGGGCAATACCCGGTAACCTGCAAGTGGTGACTCGCAAACTCATGTCTGCACTGGCAACAGGGATCCTGATCTACCTTGGGGTGTGTGTCCTGCTATACGCGGGTCAGCGGCGCCTGATCTACTTCCCGCGCGCGGAGGTCACGCAGGCCCCGGCCGAAGCGGTCTGGCTGCCCAGCGCCGGCGAGAGACTGAAGCTCTGGCGGCTGAGGGGTGCGGGCCGCAGTGCAATCATCTACTTCGGTGGCAACGCCGAAGACGTGGCGAAAAACATTCCGGACTATGCCAGCTGGTTACCGGACTACTCCGTCTACTTTGTGAACTACCGCGGCTACGGCGGCAGCTCCGGCAGTCCTTCGGAACCGGCGCTGTTCGAAGATGCGCTGAACGTTTACGACGCCCTGGCAGAGAGGTATCAGAGCATTACCGTTGTGGGCCGGAGCCTGGGCAGTGGTGTGGCCATGTACCTGGCTACGGCGCGGGACGTGGCGCGGGTGGTGCTGGTCACGCCCTTCGATAGCGTGGAGCGGGTCGCACGCCGCGTGATGCCTGTCTTTCCGACGGGGTGGCTGTTGTGGGACCGCTTCGACTCGGTGAGCCGGGCACCGGCTGTCCGGGCGCCGGTCCTGGTCCTGGTTGCCGAGCAGGATGGGGTGATAACCAGGCCCCATACCGATGCGCTGGTGGACGCGTTTCCCGGCCAGCAGGTCACGGTGCGGATCATCGACGGTGCCGATCACAACACCGTGCACATGTGGCCCGACTATGCACTTAGCCTGCAGGAGTTCCTGGTGTCGTCGGTGAACCGGTAGCGCTGCGGAGCCGGTACAGCGTGGCATGGTTCGTTTATATCGTGCGCTGTGCAGATGAGTCCCTGTATACCGGCATCGCCAGGGACGTGCCCGGGCGTATCGTCCAGCACAACCTCGGCAAGGGCGCGCGCTACACACGTTCGCGACTGCCGGTGCAGCTGGTCTACCAGGAAGGCGCGGTCGACCGAGGCGCGGCCCTGCGCAGGGAAATGGCCATCAAGCGCTTACCCCGGTCTGCCAAGCTCGCGCTGTTGGCGGCCGCGGGGGAAAGGGGCTAACCGGTTATCAGGCGGCCTGACATAAAGCCATAATGGGCCGGTCAAAAACCGCATAACCATGCGGCTTTCAGGTGCCTGCGAACGCTGCGTGATCTCATGGGCAGACGGCCTTAAAATTGACGTGTCCTGCACAATAAGAAGAAGAGGTCATGGACGACGTCACTAACAGCGAACCCCGCAAGGGACTCGATTACATCGGGTACAAGAATCGCCAGTCGTTGCTCGACTGGGAAGAACGCCTTTGGCAGCGCCGGTTGCGCGGCGAAATGGTGGACCCGCGAGACGAGCATGGCCGCCGGCAGTTCAGAGACCAGCAGCTGCGCATTGCGACTTTGCGCGGCCTCGCCCGGCGAATGTTCGACCGCGACTGAATCGCACTGCCGGCCGGGCACCCCAGGAACGTCCGCGTATAATCCTCAGAGCTTCAGCAATGAGGGCGACGGGTGTGCGCAGGCTTTGCCATCTTCTGCAGCCCGATGAGTCTGATGAGTACTGGACAGACGAGCGCTGCTTTATCCTTGAATTGTCGAACGACGCCGATGACCTGGCCTTCCTGTGTATCTGCACGCCTCGTTTCCAGTGGCCTCAGTATGAGTCGCTGGAATAGTCGTTTCACGCCCTGCTCCCGGAGACAGTCATTATGGAACTCAAAGGGTCCTGCCATTGTGGTGCGGTGAAATTCACGCTGCAGTCCCGCCATCCCTATCCTTTCAATCTCTGTTACTGCTCGATCTGCCGCAAGACGGCCGGCGGCGGCGGTTATGCCATCAATCTGAGCGGTGACCACCGCACGCTGCAGGTCACGGGTGCAGAGCACGTCGCCGTATACCACGCACGTCTGCGTGACCCGCAGACCGGCGACACGCGGGAGAGCCGCGGCGAACGGCATTTCTGCAGCCGTTGCGGCAGTGCGTTGTGGGTCTGGGGCCCCGACTGGCCGGATCTCGTGCACCCCTTCGCGTCAGCCATCGACAGCGATTTGCCGGTGCCTCCGGAACGCACCCACCTGCTGCTCGACTCGAAGGCAAACTGGGTAGCGCTGCACGCCGACCCGCAGGACCAGCAGTTCCCCGGCTACCCCCTTGAATCCATTGCCGCCTGGCATGAGCGGCTGGGACTGGAATGCTGACGGGCTAAGCCGCGCCGCTGTTTGTCATGGCCAGCCCGGCCTTCTATCAGTTCCTCGCCGACTTCGTATTGGTGGTGCACTTCAGTTTCGTGGTGTTCGTCGTGCTCGGGTTTCTCGCCATTCTGGCTGGCCCGCTCTTTCGATGGCAGTGGATCTATTCACTTCGTTACCGGTGGCTGCACGTGGGTGCCATTGCGGTGGTGGTGGCCCAGGCCTGGCTGGGCCGCCTGTGCCCGCTGACGATCTGGGAGAACGCACTCCGGCAGCGTGCCGGGCAAGCAGGCTACGACGCCAGCTTCATCCAGCACTGGCTGCAGCGGCTGCTGTACTACGATTTTCCGCCGTGGGTATTCGGCGTGGCCTACACGGTGTTCGGCGCGCTGATCCTCGCGCTGTGGTGGCGGGACAGGGCGCAACTACGGCGCTGAGTCCGGGCGCAACTCGGTTATGCTGGTCATGAGACGGAGCGGGGATAACTGTATGTTCTGGGTGCATCGCATCACACTGGTCACCTGTCTGTGCGCTATCGGCGGTTGCAGCTGGTTCTATGGCGGGACTCAGCACATTGAGACGAGAAAAGGCGTGTCCAGCAGCCTGGTGGACTACCTCTATCCCAAGGGTGAAGAGCCACCGGCGCTCACACCCAGGACGCCGCGACTGGAATTGCCCCTGCGCGCCGGCATCGCCTTCGTTCCAGCCCGGTCCGAAAGTTCACAGGTGCTGTCGGAGGCTAGCAAGACCCAATTGCTGAACCAGGTCAAAGCAGCCTTCATCGACCGCGAGTACATCCAGCATATCGAAGTGATTCCCGAGACCTACCTGCGCGCCAACAGTGGTTTCCCTGGGATGCAGCAGGTCGCGCGCCTCTACGGGGTGGACGTGATGGCCCTGGTTTCCTACGACCAGGTGACGGCCACCGACGATACCCGGGCGTCGATTCTCTACTGGACTATCGTTGGCGCTTACTTTGTCCCGGCGACGGAGAACGAAGTACAGACCTTCGTAGATACCGCCGTGTTTGATGTGCCCACCGGCGCGCTGCTGTTCCGGGCGCCCGGCACGGACAAACGCCAGTCCCAGACCACCGCGGTGCAAAGCACCGAACGAATGCGTGAGGATCGGACGGCAGGTTTCTCGGCAGCAATGTCAGACATGACGGGTAACCTGTCAACGGAGCTGGACCGTTTCGAAGATCGTCTCGAAGAGGAACCGCAGCTTGCCGAGGTCAAGTGGCAGAAGGGCAGCGGTGGCGGCATGGGTGGCCTGAGCTGGGAATTGCTGCTTTTCGTGCTTTTGCTCCGGCGACGGGTACGCTGCGCGTCCCGGAGAGCATGAATGCGAGCGCCGCTGTTTCGGAGTGATGCAAGGAGGGGGCTTTATATACTGAAACTGCCCGAGGCGCGCGACAGGAATCCTGATCCGTCCGTCGTACGAAAACATTGGCATGGCGCACCGAGCCCCCGGCCGTCGCGCGCTCAGCCTGATCGAGGAACATCACAATGAAAGCAGTCTGGAAGGACACGGTCATTGCCGAGAGCGATGACACCGTCGTAGTCGAAGGCAATCACTATTTCCCGGCCGACGCAGTTAAAGCTGACCTGATCGAGAGCAGCGACAAGACCAGCATGTGCCCGTGGAAAGGCACGGCCCACTACTATCACGTGGTGATTGGCGATGCGCGCAATGCCGATGCGGCCTGGTGCTACCCGGAGCCGAAAGCCGCGGCCAGTGAAATCACCGGCCGCGTGGCGTTCTGGCGCGGCGTGAACGTGACCGACTAGCCCGGCCTCCGGGAGACGAACATCGGCGATGTGCGCGTGGCGGAGGATTTGCCGTCCAGGGCTGGCTGTTATGCGCTGGTACTGGAACTGGCGGAGCGTGCGGATATCGATGCAGGGCGGCTCGGCCGCCTGGGCTTGACTCCCGGTTTCTACATCTACGTGGGCAGTGCCTTCGGGCCCGGCGGCCTGCGAGCCCGTTTGCAGCGGCACTGGTCGGGCGGCGGTCGGTTCCACTGGCACGTGGATTACCTGCGCGCGGTAGCGACACCCGTCGTTGCCTGGTACCAGGTGCAGCTAGTGTCCCGCGAACACAAATGGGCCGCGGCCCTGGCGCGCGGACGCGGGTTGGCACCCGTTCCAGGTTTCGGGTGCACGGACTGTCGTTGCGAGTCCCACTTGTACTACGCGGCGAACTTGCCGTCTTATGCTGCTTTCCGCCGGCGTCTTGGTTCGCGGCTTCGGGGTGATGGGCGTTTTTGTTCCTTTCCCTAAGAATGCCTGAGAGATCGGCAGCTCACGGTTGCCGATGAGGGGCGTGTCCGGATATACCTTCGAGGGCACGGAGGTCTGGAGTGCCGGCCAGGTGCACCTAGCCATAAACCCTCTGGGGCAACCACGTCACCAGCTCGGGCCATGCGGCGAGCAGCACCAGCATCAGTAACTGGATCACGACGAAGGGCAGCACGCCCCGGTACATGTCCGTGGTCTTCACCTCAGGTGGCGCGACACCGCGCAGGTAAAACAACGCGAAACCGAAGGGCGGTGTGAGGAAGGAAGTCTGCAGGTTGATGGCAATCATGATGCCGAGCCACACCGGGTCCAGGCCCATCGCGAGCAAGACCGGTCCGACTATGGGGACTACGACGAAGGTGATCTCGATGAAATCCAGCACGAAGCCCAGCAGGAACATCACGAGCATGACCACGATCACCGCGCCGGCAGTGCCGCCGGGCAGGCCGGTGAGCAGGTCGCGCACCACGTCGTCACCACCGTAGCCGCGGAATACCACGGAGAACAGCGAGGCCCCGATCAGGATCAGGAAGACCATGCTGCTGATACGCGTGGTGCTGCGGCAGATCTCCGCCAATCGCGACAGCTTCAGTTGCCGGCGGGCCGCCGCCAGCATCAACGCACCCATCGCGCCCACCGCCGCGGCTTCGGTAGGCGTCGCCAGCCCCCCGATGATGGAGCCCAGCACGGCTAACATCAGGACCAGCGGTGGCAGCAAGGCCTTTAGGACGCGGCCCGCCAGGCCGCCGGTGGCATCTTCCGGCAAGCGGCCGGGGGGCATGGCTGCAGGACGCAGCACGGCCAGCAACAGCAACCAGGCGATATACGCCGCGACGAGCAGCAGGCCCGGAATCAGCGCGCCAACGAACAGGTCGCCGACGGATACGGTGTCCGGGCTGAAGACCCCCTGTGTCAGTTGCGCCTGCTGGTAGGCAGAGCCGAGCACGTCGCCGAGTAGCACCAGGATGATGGACGGCGGGATGATCTGGCCGAGGGTGCCCGACGCGCTGATCGTGCCGGTCGCGATGGCCGGGTCATAACCGCGTTTCAGCATGGTCGGTAAAGACAACAGGCCCATGGTCACGACCGTGGCACCAACGATGCCGGTGCTCGCAGCCAGCAGCATCCCCACCAGCGTTACGGCGATGGCGAGCCCGCCGCGCAGCCGGCCAAACAGCAGCCCGAGGGTATCGAGGAGGTCTTCGGCGATGCGCGCGCGTTCTAGCGTGACACCCATGAACACGAACAGCGGCACAGCCACCAGGGTACCGTTGCCCATGATGCCGAACACGCGGGCCGGCATCGTGCCGAGAAAGGCCGTGTCGAAGGCGCCGGTAACGGCGCCGCCCAGGGCGAACAGCAATGCGGTCCCGGCCAGGGTGAAAGCCACCGGGAAGCCGGCGAGCATCACCGCAACCACGGCCAGGAACATGACCAGGGCCATCACGGCTGCGGTTTCCCCAATAGCACGCCGAGACTGCGCGCGCCCAGCACCAGGGCCTGCAACAGCAGCAACAGCGCGGTGACCGGGATCAGGCTCTTGAGCAGTGGCACGGCCGGATAGATCAGCCCACCGGCCTCGCCGGAGCCTTCCTGAATGGCCCAGGAGGCGAGCACGTAGTCGAGACTGCCCCAGAACAGGAACAGGGCAACCGGAATCAAGAACAGCAGGGTCCCTGACAGATCGATTACCGCGCGCCGTCGGTCACGCGCTGGACGGTAAAAGACATCCACGCGCACATGCTCGTCCCGGGCCAGTGTGTAGCTCGCGCCGAGCATGAACACGGCCGCGTGCATCCAGGTCACGGATTCCTGCAGCCAGATCCAGCCGATGCCGAACAGGTAACGCAGCACGACAATCGTGAAAGTGACTACCACCATGGTGAGAGTCAGCCACGCGACGCCGCGGCCGATCAGGACGTTGGCCCGCTCCAGTTGCGCCAGCAGCCGCGCCATCAGCTCAGGGGCGCCAGAAGGTACGGGATGCCAGCACCAGCAGCGTGAAGATTTCCAGGCGGCCCAGCAGCATAGCCAGGATGCAAACCCACTTGGCGACGTCGTTCACGCTGCCGAAACCCTTCGCCACCTCACCGAGGCCCGGGCCCAGGTTATTCATGCTGGCAGCAATGGCGGAGAAGGCCGTGACCTGGTCCAGGCCGGTGGCCAGCAGCACGATCATCATGAGCACAAACAGCACGACGTAAACGGCAAAGAAACCCCACACCGCGTCCACGACCCGTTGCGGCACCGCCATGCGGCCGAGTTTGACCGGCATTTCCGCGCTGGGGTGGACCAGGCGCCGCACCTCACGGACACCCTGGCGGTACAGCAATAGCACGCGGATCACTTTCATGCCGCCAGCCGTCGATCCGGCGCAACCGCCGATAAAACTCGCAAACAGCAGCACCACCGGCAGCGCGCCCGGCCAGATACTGAAGTCGGTGGTGGTGTAGCCGGTAGTCGTGGCGATGGAAACCGCCTGGAATACCCCGTTCACTACAGTATCCGGCGCCGTGTCGTACTGTCCCTGGGCGAACAGTCGCGCCACGATGAAAACAATCAGGCCGCCGAGCAACGCGCAATACGCACGAAATTCGGGTTCGCTGAAGTAGTGGCGCACTGACGACGAGCGCCAGGCCATGAAATGGAGCGAGAAATTGATCCCGGCCAGGAACATGAACCCGACAGCCACGAGATCAATCCAGATACTGTCGAAGTAGCCGATGCTCGCATCGTGGGTGGAAAAGCCGCCGATGGCCACGGTGGTGAAGCTATGGCACACGGCGTCGAACACGTCCATGCCGGCCAGCCAGTAGCTCAGCGCGCAGGCCACCGTGAGGCCCAGGTAGATGTACCAAAGGGCCTTCGCAGTTTCAGTGATACGCGGCGTGAGCTTGGTGTCTTTCACGGGCCCGGGCGTTTCGGCCCGGTAGAGCTGCATGCCGCCGACGCCGAGCATGGGCAGAATGGCCACCGCCAGCACGATGATGCCCATGCCGCCCAGCCACTGCAGCTGCTGGCGGTAGTAGAGAATAGATGGCGGCAACTCGTCGAGTCCCGACAGCACGGTGGCGCCGGTGGTTGTCAGCCCGGAGATGGCTTCGAATACTGCGTCCGTTACGCTCAGGGACGGCTGCTCGGAAAACAACAACGGCGCGGCGCCAAAGGTACCCAGCACCACCCAGAAGGCGGCCACCACCAGGAAACCGTCGCGCAGGCGCAGGTCGCGGTTTTCTTTGCGCACCGGGAACCAGATCACCAGCCCGGCCGCCAGGTTGGCGGCGAAGCCGTAAATGAAAGCCATTGCGGCGCCATCGCTGAAGGCGATGGAGATCAACACGGGCGGCAGCATGGTGGTGCTGAAGAGCATCAGCAGCAGCCCGAGAATTCGCTGAGTGGCAGTCAGCCGCATCGTGTCCGGATCCGGGGCTCAGCAGCCCGCGTGCGTGTCCTCGTGGCTCAAAAGCTCACGCCCACTTCGAACAGCCGCTCCACTTCGTCAGTCTGGCGGCGGTCAGAGATGAACAATATGACGTGATCGTCTTCCTGGACGACGCTGTCGTGGTGGGCTTCCAGGATCTTGTTGTCGCGGAAAATGGCAACGATGGCCGTCCCGGGCGGCAGCGGAATGTCCTCTACCGATTTGCCTACCACCCTGGAGTCGGCCGCAGAGCCGTGGACAATGGCCTCGATGGCTTCGGCGCGGCCCCGGCGCATGGAGTGCACCCGCACCACGTCACCACGGCGCACGTGGGCCAGCAGCGCGCCGATCGTAATCTGCTGCGGGGAAATGGCGATGTCGATAGTGCCGGCTTCCACCAGTTCTGCGTAAGACGGCCGGTTGATCAGCGCCATAACTTTCTTACAGCCGATTCTCTTGGCGAGCATGGCCGACAGGATGTTGGCCTCCTCGGCGTTGGTGACAGAGACGAAAATGTCGGCCCCGTCGACATTCTCCTCGAGCAGCAATTCCTCGTCGGCCGCGTCACCATGCAGCACGATGGCTTTGCCCAGCCGTTCGGAGATCACCTTGGCACGCTCGCGGTTACGCTCGATGACCTTGACCTGGTTGGTCTCTTCCAGCGCGGCTGCCAGGCGGAAGCCGATATTGCCGCCGCCGGCAATGATCACGCGGCGCACCGTGTCTTCCGGCCGGCGCATTTCAGACATGACGAGACGGGTGTCTTTGCGGCTGGCGATGAAAAAGACCTCGTCATCTTCGCGTATCAGCGTGTTGCCGTCGGGCAGGATGCCCTCGTCATTACGGTAGATGGCGGCGATACGGGTCTGCACGCCGGGAATGTGCTCCTTCAGCGTCTTGATTTGCTGATCCACCAGCAAGCCGCCGCGGTGGGCGCGTGCACCCACCAGCCGCACTTCCCCGCCAGAGAAGTCCAGCACCTGGAAAGCGCCGGGAAAGTGGATCAGCTGTTCGATGTGCTCCATCACCAGCTGCTCGGGGCTGATGGCCACATCCACCGGCAGTGCCGCCTGCACGAACAGCTGCTCGCCCTCGCGACCGCGGTAGTTGATGTACTCGGTGCTGCGGATGCGCGCGATCTTGGTGGGCGTGCGAAAAAAGGTGTAAGCCACCTGGCAGGCCACCATGTTGATCTCGTCGCGGCTGGTCAGCGCGATCACGATATCTGCGTCGCGGGCGCCGGCACGGGCCAGGACGTCGGGATAGGAGGCATTGCCAACTACGGTGCGAATATCAAGGCGGTCCTGGAGGTCGCGCAGCACCGTCGCGTTGATATCGACCACCGTGACTTCGTTGGCTTCCTCTCGCGCCAGTTGATAGGCGGCGGTCGAACCGACCTGGCCGGCACCGAGAATTAGAATGTTCATGGTTGACCGTTTGAGGCTTCGCGCGCGACGCGAATATTACATGACTTCCAGGCCAGCATAGGACATGACCAGCCACTTTGTGCCCGCGGCCTCAAAATTGACCTGCACGCGGGCGTGGGCGCCGGCACCCTCGCAGCTCAGCACCACGCCCTCGCCGAACTTCTGGTGGAGCACTCGCTGGCCAAGGCTCAGGGCGCCCGGGTCGTCCTGCGGGGTGCCGAAGGACGAAGCCGAGCCACGGCGAAACACCGGCCGGGATACGCGCAGGGCCGGGCGGACCTCGTCGACGAGCTCTTCCGGGATCTCGCTGATGAAGCGCGACGCCGTGCCGAAGTTGTCCACCCCGTGCATGCGGCGCTGTTCCGCGTAGCTGATATAGAGTGTTTCCATCGCCCGGGTGGCGCCCACGTAGCAGAGCCGCCGTTCCTCCTCCAGCCCGCCGGGATCGTTCAGCGAGCGCCGGTGCGGAAAGAGTCCTTCCTCCAGGCCGGTCAGAAACACCATCGGGAATTCCAGTCCCTTCGCCGAGTGCAATGTCATCAGCTGCACGCAGTCTTCCCAGGCATCGCCCTGGGCATCGCCCGATTCCAGTACTGCGTGGGCCAGGAATGCCTGCAGCGGCGTCATGTCCGCCTCTTCTTCCGTCTCCGCCGGTTCGAAGCCCCGCGCCGCACTGACCAGTTCGTCGAGGTTCTCCAGCCGCGCCTCGGCGCGGTCGCGGGGCTCCTTGCGGTAGTGGTCCACGATACCGCTGTGCCGGATTACGTGGTCTACCCGTTCGTGCAAGGCCAGGCCTTCGGTGTCTGCAGCCAGCGCCTCGATGAGCTGCATGAAGGCCTGCAGTGCCGTGGCGGCCCGGCCGGAGAGCTGGCCGCCCGCCGACGAACACGCCGCCTGCCACAACGATGTGCCATAGGCGCGTGCGTAACCGCGCACTGTTTCGACGGTGCGTGCGCCGATGCCGCGGGTGGGCAGGTTTACGACCCGCTCGAAAGAGGGGTCATCATCACGGTTGGCGATCAGGCGCAGGTAGGCCAGCGCGTCCTTGATTTCGGCGCGTTCGAAAAAGCGTTGGCCTCCGTATACCCGGTAAGGGATATTCTCGCGCAGCATGGCCTCTTCGAAGACGCGCGACTGGGCATTCGACCGATACAGCACTGCGCAGTCGCGGCGGGCATGTCCCTTTGACGACCAGTCCTGGATCCGGGCCGTTACGAAGTCAGCCTCGTCGCGTTCGTTGTAGGCGTTGTACAGGTGCAGCGGTTCGCCGTCGCTGCCGTTGGTCCACAATTCTTTGCCCAGCCTGCCGCTGTTGTTACTGATGATGGAGTTGGCGGCCTTCAGAATCGTGCCGGTGGAGCGGTAGTTCTGCTCCAGCTTCACGGTGCGCACGCGCGGAAAGTCTTTCTGGAAACGCGCCAGGTGTTCCATGCGCGCGCCGCGCCAGCGGTAGATGGACTGGTCGTCGTCACCCACCGCGAAGGGCACGCCGGTACTGCCGACCAGCACGCGCAGCCACGCGTATTGAATGGCGTTCGTATCCTGAAACTCGTCTACCAGCACGTGGCGGAAGCGGCGCTGGTAACGGGCCAGCAGTTCCGGGTTTTTCAGCCAGACCTCGTGGGCGCGCAGCAGCAACTCTGCAAAGTCCACGAGGCCGCGTTGGTCGCAGAGTTCCTGGTACTGGCGGTATAGATGAATCAGCTGGCGGCGCGTGTCGTCGCCGTCATCCTTCACATGATCCGGGCGCCGGCCCTCATCTTTCTGGGCGTTGATGAACCACTGGATCTCGCGGGGTACCCAGGTGCCTTCGTCCAGCTCCAGGTCACGCACCAGCCGGCGAAGCAGCCGCTGCTGGTCGTCTGAGTCGATGATCTGAAAGTCTTGCGGCAGGCCGGCCTCGCGCCAGTGGCGGCGGAGCAGCCGGTGGGCAAGGCCGTGAAAGGTGCCGACCCACAAGGCATCTACCGGCATGTCGAGGAGCGCGCCGATACGCGCGCGCATTTCCGCCGCGGCCTTGTTGGTGAAGGTGACGGCAAGAATGCCCAGCGGCGATACGTTCTCAACCTGGATCAGCCACGCGATGCGGTGCACCAGCACACGGGTCTTGCCGCTACCGGCGCCTGCAACCACCAGCACGGGTTCGTCGGGCGCGGTGACCGCCTCACGCTGCGCGTCGTTCAGCGGGTCGATGATGGGCGTCACGTCCATCAGTTCAGTCTAACAGTCACGTGCGGTTTCAGTTGCTGGTGCAGACGTAGAGCAGGCGGAGGGCACCACTACCGTCCAGCACCTGGGTACTGAGGCACGCTTCGAGTTCAAGGGTGCTGACGATGGGATTTAAAGTGTTCTGGCACGGCAGCCGGGCCGCTGTATCCGTGCCGGCCATGAATACCGGTGGCGGTGTCGTGTTGATCGGCGCAAAGCCCGCAGCTCGTCGTGTGCTGCCGAGCGCAATGAAGTCACCGAATGACTGGTTGCAGCCCATGCGCACGCGCTCTGCCGGATTTCTGCCTGCGAGGTCACTGACCCATTCCAGCAGCGAGTCGTCGGTCACCGGTTCGCCGCCGTCGCGCATCGCCGTGACGGCACTGACGAAGGCCTGGTAGCGCAGGTTGTTTTCCGTGTCCCGGCCGCCCACCCGGCTGAGCTTGCGCGCATAGTCGCGGTCTGGCGCAAAGTCCTCGGGACGGACATCGGCCAGGGTCTCCTGAAGGGACGCCATTTGCAGCAAGGCGTTGACGGAACCCTGCTCCGCTGCCCGTTGGAACAGTTCCAGTGCGCCGAAGGCGTCAGTCAGGCGGGTGCGGGCCGCGAGTTCGTGGGTAGCGCCCATGTCGTTGTCCCGACTCATGACCTCGAGCGTGGCCTCGTCCAGCGACCCGTAGTAGTCGCGCACCGAGGAATCGGGATTGATTCCCAGGAGCGGGTTGGCGCCGAAGAATCCGCGCGCTTCGTACCATTGTCGGGTCGCGTTGATGGCCGCATCGGCGTCCAGGCCCAGGGAGTCGAGCAATGCACCCAGGGTGGCGGGTCCGTCGACAATGGGCAACGCCGACGCCATTGTTTCCTGCGTGGCGACGACTCGCGTAGAGCCGGCGGCCGCGGCTCGCGGCATAGCGTCCCGGGCAGGCGGCGTCACGGCTTCCAGCCCCGTATTGCCGAACTGGCGCACGACGTAAAGCAGCACGCCGAGCAGCGCAGTGGAAAGCAATATCGATATGTTGGTGCGGTCCACGGGTTGAGCCTGTCAGGCGTGCACGTGGCGATACCTCGCGGCGGCGTGGTTCAGGTTTACCATCGCAAGGAGCAGCAGTGCGGCAACGCCGTTGTGGGCCGTTGCCAGGCTCAGCGGCAGGCCGAGCCAGACGATGCTGAGGCCCAGTAACACCTGCGCCGACAGCGCGACCGCAACCAGCGCGCCGGCCAGGCCCAGTGGTCCGCCACGGCGCAGGAAGCTTACTGCCAGGAATCCCAGCACCAGCGTCGTGATGCCGGCACCGATCCTGTGCATGTAGTGGATCGCCACTCGCGCGGGCGCATCCAGTACGCCGAACTCATAGTCCACGCCCAGCCCGCGCCACATCACGAAGCCTTCGGCAAAGTCGGCATCTGCCGGCCACCACTCTCCGCCGCAGGTCGGCAAGTCGGGACACGCCAGCGCCGCGTAATTGGAGCTGGTCCAGCCGCCCAGCGAGATCTGACAGACCAGCACCACCAGCCCGGCAACGGCGAACGGCGCGGCGCGCGGCGAACTGCCCCCGGCATTGCGTCGCCGGTGATCGAGAATCAGCCAGAACAGCAGGGCGGTCGTCGTCAGGCCGCCCAGCAGGTGCGCCATCACGATCAGGGGTTTCAACAACAGCGTCACGGTCCACATGCCGAGCAGGCCCTGGAAGATTACGGTGGCGAGCAGGATCAGCGGCAGTGTCACGGGTTGCTGAGGGTCGCGCCGGTTCCACCAGGCCAGCCCTGCGACGCCCATGATGAGCATGCCCAGCGTCGTGGCGAGGTAACGGTGAATCATTTCGCGCCAGGCCTTGCCGGCGTCCAGCTCGCGTTCCGGAAATGCTGCCTGGGCCTCGGCCTGGGCCGCCGCATCGCTGGGCAATACCAGCTCGCCGTAGCAGCCCGGCCAGTCCGGACAGCCGAGGCCGGCGTCACTGAGTCGCACCCAGGCGCCGAGCATTACTACGCACAGGGCGACCAGGCAGGCCGTGTAACAAAGTCTGACGTACCAGCTATACATCAGCCGATTTGGGAAACGCGCAGCAGTTTTTTCATGTCGGTGTGCATGTCACGCATGCCGAGATCCGCCGGGAAGCGCATCATCAGGTTGCCCAGGGGATCTACAACGAATATGGAGACCTGGCTACGCGCGTCGAAGCGGCTGAGTATATCCGCGCCGACGCTGGAGTTACGTTCTACGATCAGCAGGTTGGGATGTTCGACCATCACAAAGTCCAGATCCGGTTCCCCGTCTTCCACGATCCAGACCCGCTGCACCCGGTCGCTGTCGCGGCCAAGGGCGCGGCGCAGCTGCCGCGTTTCGTAGAGTGCCTTTTGACAGGCGTCGCCGCAATCTCCCGGTGCCACGACAATCAGGGACCACACATCGCGCAAGCGGGCCTCGCCATCGCTCCGCAGCGGATTGTCCGGCAATTCCAGCGGCGGCGAGATCAGCTCGCCGTGGACGACCTGTTCCGCCGGGCGCCAGTCGCTGCCGTAGTACAACCAGAAGGCCAGGGTGACGGGGCCGAGGAACAGCATGGCTATCCCGATGAGTTGCAGCCGGCCTTTCGATTGCTTATCCATCCTCTTGTATAGCTCAGTTGCGTTGTTTGAGATTTAGCACCAGGTAGATGACCGTGACCGCCGCGGCAAAGGCGAACCACTGCACAGCATAGCCGAGGTGCATGTCCGGCCCGCTCACGCCCGGGCGCCAGTCCCGCGCGTAGCCAGACTTAGCGGCCGGGTCCAGCAGCACCTGGTAGTTGCGAACCGGGTAGCCGAGGTGGTCGGCAATGTCTGCGGTGGACGGAAACAACAGCCGCCGCGGCCACGGCGCGGCCGGGTCCGCTGGTTCCGGGGCCAGGCGGAGGCCCGGGCGCGGCAGCCGGTCCAGTCGTCCCAGGACTTCGCGATCGGCCGCCGACACCTCTACATCCGGCAGACGGCTGCGGTCGGGATCTGCGGCAATCCAGCCGCGGTTCACCAGCACGTTGCCATCGTCGGTCCTGAGGGGCGTCAGCACCAGGTAGCCCGACTGGCCGTTACGGACGATGTTGTCCAGCAAAATCTGATGCCCGGCATCAAATTTTCCCATCAAGGTAACGGGTTGATAACGCGCGCCGGCTGCTTCAGCGTCGCTTGGCGCGCCGCTCACTGGATCTATCGACGTGCCGCGGTCGAACTCAAGAAACATGGCCGCTTTCTGGGCCTTGCGATCCAGTTGCCAGAAGCCCGCGCTCGCAAACAGCGTGCACGCTGCCAGCAGCAGCAACGTGGCCCAGAGTGGGGGCTGGAATGTTAGTCTGAAAGTCACTGGGAATTTGCGGATATTCAGTCGGTGAAGTTTCTCGTTATTCTGTTGTTTCTTGCGATCATCGGAAGCCTCGGTTCCGGGCTGTTCTACCTGGTCAAGGGCAAGGCCAAAAAAAAGGGCATGGTCAATGCGCTGACGCTGCGGATTGTGCTCTCCGTGGCGCTGTTTGTGCTGCTACTCGCCGCCTGGGCTTCCGGGCTAATCCAGCCCCACGGCGCTGGCGCGAACTGACTCTTGCCGCCGGGTCTCGGCGGCCCCGGGTCTCAGAACCAGTAGACGAAGATAAACAGGCCGAGCCACACCACGTCGACGAAATGCCAGTACCAGGCCACTGCCTCGAAGGCAAAGTGGTGAGTCGCAGTGAAGTGACCGCGCAGGCAGCGCAGCCAGATCACTAACAGCATGATCGCGCCAATGGTCACGTGCATGCCGTGGAATCCGGTGAGCATGAAAAACGTCGAGCCGTAGATGCCGCTGTCCAGGGTCAGGTTCAGCTCCTGGTAGGCATGGATGTATTCATAGGCCTGAAAGCCCATGAAAATGAAGCCGAGCAGCCAGGTCAGGGCGAGGAACAGGGTCAGCACGCCGCGGTGATTCTCTTTCAGCGCGTGATGCGCGACCGTAATGGTCATGCCGCTGGTCAGCAGGATGGCGGTATTTAGCGCCGGAATGCCCCATGCCCCCATAGGCTCGAATTCACCGCCGACGTCGGCCGGGCCGTTCGTTGGCCAGGCATTTTCAAAGCCCGGCCACAGAAACAGGTTGGTGAAGAAATTATTGCCTTCTCCCCCCAGCCACGGCAGCGCGATTTGCCGTGCGTAGAACAGTGCGCCGAAGAACACGGCGAAAAACATGACTTCGGAAAAAATGAACCACATCATGCCGATGCGGAACGATGTATCCACCTGGTCGTTAAAGGTGCCCGCTTCGCTTTCGCCGATGACTTCGCCGAACCACAGGAACATCATTGTGAGCACGATGGCGACGCCGGCAACCACTGCCCAGGTGGCGTCACCGCCATTCAGCCCGACGGACACGCCGACCAATAGCGTGGACAGACCTACCGACATCAGTATGGGCCACCGGGTGCCGTGAGGGATGTAGTACTTGTCTTGGGCGTGTGCCATGGCTGAATTCCCGTTAACTTAACGACGCCCCGTCAGTTCGCGGCGATTTGCTGGTTGATAAAAAAAGTATAAGACAGCGTGACCCGGTCGATGTGTGCAGGCAGATCCGGATCGACGAGGAAAGTCAGGCCCATGTCACGGCCTTCTGCCGGCGCAAATTCCTGGGTCTCGAAGCAAAAACATTCGGTCTTCTTGAAGTACTTATTGGCTTGCCCGGGTGCCACGCTGGGGACGGCCTGGCCGGTGATTTGCCGGTCGGTCAGGTTCCGTGCGAAATACGTGGTGTCGTAGAGCTTACCCGGCACTACTTCCATGCTGGCCACCTCAGGGCGAAATTCCCAGGGCGCCTGTTGATTGCGGGTCGCGACGAATTCCACCGTGACCAGCCGGTCGCTCACCGGGTTTTCCGTGACGGTCGCCGCGGTGGGCGTGCCGGTGCGGCTGCCGATACCGGTGACCTGGCAAAACACGTCGTACAACGGCACCAGGAGGAAGCCGAAGCCGAACATCGCCGCAGCCATGAGCACCAGTTTGCCGGCCAGCAGACGGTGGTTCGCGTTCACGAATTTAATACGCCCATTGCGATAAAGCCGATGTAGAACGCGAACGCGACCAGTCCCAGCGCCACGGCCGTTCGCCGCGCGCGGCGCCGGCGCTCGTCTTCGTTCAGGGCTTCAGACACATCTGCCACCTAGCGGACCGTCGGGGCTTCTTCGAAGGTGTGGTAGGGCGCGGGCGATGGCACCGTCCATTCCAGGCCGTCGGCACCCTCCCAGACCTGCGCCGTAGCCTTCTCGCCGCCGCGTACGCACTGGATCACGATGTACACGAGCAACAGCTGTGAGAAACCGAAGCCGAAGGCGCCAACGCTCGAGATCGCGTTGAAGTCGGCAAACTGCGTGGCGTAATCCGGAATCCGCCGCGGCATGCCGGCCAGACCCACGAAGTGCTGGGGGAAGAAAGTCAGGTTGACGAAGATTGCCGACAGCCAGAAGTGCACCTTGCCAAGGGTCTCGTTGTACATGTGCCCGGTCCACTTCGGCAGCCAGAAATACGCGCCGGCGATGGCGCCGAACAACGCCCCCGGCACCAGCACGTAGTGGAAGTGAGCGACGACAAAGTACGAGTCGTGGTACTGGAAGTCCGCAGGCGCGATGGCGACCATCAGCCCGGAGAAACCGCCAATCGTGAACAGGAACAGGAAGGCCAGCGCAAACAGCATCGGCGTCTCAAAGCTCAGGGAGCCGCGCCACATGGTTGCCGTCCAGTTGAAGACCTTCACGCCCGTCGGCACCGCGATCAGCATCGTCGACAGCATGAAAAAGAGCTGTCCGGCCAGCGGCATGCCCACAGTAAACATGTGGTGGGCCCAGACGATGAAAGACAGGAAGGCGATACTCGCCGTCGCGTAGACCATCGAGTCGTGCCCGAACAGCGGCTTGCGCGAGAAGGTGGGGATGATCTGCGACACGATACCGAAGGCTGGCAGAATGATGATGTAGACCTCCGGATGTCCGAAGAACCAGAAGATGTGCTGGAACAGCACCGGATCACCGCCACCGGCGGCCTGGAAGAAACTGGTGCCGAAGAAGCCGTCCGTCAGCAGCATCGTGACGCCACCGGCCAGCACCGGCATGACTGCAATCAGCAGGTAGGCCGTGATCAGCCAGGTCCACACGAACAGCGGCATCTTCAACAGCGACATGCCCGGCGCGCGCATGTTCATGATGGTGACGATGATGTTGATCGCACCCATGATCGACGAGATGCCCAGCAGGTGCACCGAGAAGATGGCGAAGGGCAACGCGTTCCCTGTCTGCAGGACCAGCGGCGGGTAGAGTGTCCAGCCGGAAGCCGGGCCGCCGCCGTCCATGAACAGGGTCGACAGCAGCATGGTGCCGGCAAAGGGCAGAATCCAGAACGACCAGTTATTCAGCCGCGGCAGAGCCATGTCGGGTGCGCCGATCATCATCGGCACCATCCAGTTTGCAAAGCCGACAAAGGCCGGCATGATCATGCCGAAGACCATGATCAGCGCATGCATCGTGGTCATCTGGTTGAAGAAGTCCGGATTCACGAACTGCAGGCCGGGCTGGAACAGCTCGGCACGGATGACCAGGCTCATGGAACCGCCAACGAATAGCATGGCCAGCGCGAAGAACAGGTACAGCGTACCGATGTCCTTGTGGTTGGTGGTCGTAATCCACCGCATGATGCCCTTGGCGGGCCCATGATCGTCGTGGTGATGCTCGTCGTGCGTGGTCGTTGCGCTCATCAATCGTGCTCCATGCCGTCTGCTGGCCCGCCCTGGGGCCTTCTTAAATAGTTATCTGAATGCCTACTGCGTTATCGTGGCGCTGGCCATTGCTTCGCCGCCCTGCTCTGCGGCGAGCCACACAGCGAACTCTTCCTTCGGCAGCACCCGAACGACCACCGGCATGAAGCCGTGATCTTTGCCGCAGAGTTCCGCGCACTGGCCGCGATAGATGCCGGGCTCGTTCACTTTGAACCAGCCTTCGTTAATGAAGCCTGGAATCGCGTCTTTCTTCACAGCGAAGTCGGGCATCCACCATGCATGCAGCACGTCGTTGGACGTGATCAGGTAACGAATCTTGGTGTCGGCCGGCACGACGAGAGGACGGTCTACGTCGAGCAGGTAGTTGTCTTCCTGGAAAGGATCGATGCCGGAACGCAGCTGGCGGGTTCTGTTGCTGCCGGCGGCGAGATTGCTGTAGAAACTGACATCCTCGCCAACATACTCGTACTGCCACTTCCACTGGTAGCCGGTAATCTTCACGGTCATTTCCGTGTCGCGGGTGTCTTCGATCTCTACCAGGACCTGGGCGGCGGGCACGGCCATAGCCACCAGTATCAGTACCGGCACTATCGTCCAGACGATTTCCGCGGTGGTGCTGTGAGAAAAAGTCGCCGGGACTGCGCCTTTGCTCTTTCGGAATGCCACCATGCAATAAATCATCGCGCCGAAGACGCCCACCGCGATGACGACACAGACCCAGAAAATCAGCATGTGCAGGTCGAAGACCTTCTGGCTGACGTCGGTCACGCCAACGGGCATGTTCACTTCCCAGGCCGCGTTAGCGGAGCCGGCGACTAGCAGACTGCCTGCGAGGACAAGGAGGACTCGGGTGATGGTGTGGTTCCGCACTGTTTTGCTCATGCTCTCAACTCAGAATTCCGGGCCCCGGCTGACCGTGTGCCATCCGTTGCCAATGTCTCCCGCCCGGGCAGTCCCGGGATGATCTCGGCCAGCCGCTCGCCGAGGCTGGCACGCTCGCTGTCTGTAAGAAAGCCGCCGACTTCAACCGCACGCCCCTTTGACCGCAGGACCAGTCGGCGAGGCCAGGTGGCCGTGCGGGCCTTGATGAGTTCCACGCGGGTCCACGGGCGGGCGAACTCAAACTCGTGCTCACCCTTGCGACCGGTCTTGCTCACCAGCACGCGGCTTTCGTCGACTTGTATCAGTTCGCGCCGTTGCCCCTCGCGGAGGCTCCAGCGCAGCGCGACACCGAGGGCCAGCAACTCCAGCCCGGCAAAGGGCAGAATCGGCCAGTAGCCAGCGAGGGCGAAACCCACGGCTACGGTCATAGAAACGGTCACGATGCCGAGGTAGAAGACCAGGGCCGAAGCCTTCGTCAGCGAGCAGTTGGGGCTCAGTTCGAAGCGATGCACGTTTCTGTGTCTCGACAAGCCCCTTTTTCCCTTTGGCTGCCTCCCTGTAAAAGCCGCGCGATCTTACTGGATGGCCCCCGGCCATGCAATCGCGGCAATTCCCTAATAGGCATGATTTATTGTTATATTACAATAGCTTGTGTCAGTTTCTCCTGCGCCTGATTGTGTCGAGGGGGATGCTCGTCTCGACGCTGTCGCGGCCGGGAGAATTTGCCGTCCCCCAGGCCTGCCCGTAGATCACCTCCACCGTCAGTACCATGCGCCCGTCGGCATCCCGGCGCCGATCCATGGCCGCGCGAAATCGTTGGCCGACGCGCCGGCCGGTCAGGCCGACGTTGCGACCCGCGGTGCGGTTGATAGAGCCCACCGCGCGCAGGTCGGCCCGCAGCGCGCTGACATCGTCATAGCTGACCTGCAGGGTTTCGCGGTCGAGCACCGGTTCTGCCAGCCCGGCGCGCACCACGAGGTCGCCGAGGTCGTGCATGTCCGGAAAGCGGACGACATGGGTATGTTCATCGGCCTCCGCCCAGGCCTCGCGAAGCTCAACCAGCGTGTCGGGGCCGAAGGTACTGAACAGGCAAAGTCCCGGTTCGCGCAGCACGCGGCGGATCTCCGCCAGCACCGGCACCGGGTCGTGGCAATAGGCGAGCAGCAGATTGCAGAACACCAGGTCGACGCTCTGGTCCGCCAGCGGCAGTCGGCGAGCATCTCCGCAGACCCGGAGCGCCTGGCCGGCGCCGGCGGCCAGCAGCATTTCCGGCGCGTGATCGATACCGAGGACTTGTGAACCCGGAAAGCGGGCGGCCAGCGCGGCGAAAGCGCCGCCCGTGCCGGCGCCCAGGTCGGTTGCCACGCGTGGCTCCAAACGGGCAAAGTCCAGGCGCGACAGCAGTTCCTCGCGCAGCCGCCTATGCAGGAAATCTGCGTTGGCAAGCGTAGGCGCGGCGCGGCGATGCAAGCGCCGCAACCTGCTCTGCGGAACTTCCGTCACGGCCGTCAGCCGCTGGCCTTCCTCTGCGCCGATGTCGTCACCGCAGGGGCTTCCGGGCGCATGCCCAGCCGCGCCAGCAGGTCGAGGTCTTCATTACCGGCCGGGTTCGGCGTGGTGAGCAGCTTGTCGCCGTAGAAAATGGAATTGGCGCCGGCCAGAAAGCACAGGGCCTGCAGTTCGTCGCTCATGTCGGTGCGTCCCGCTGACAGGCGCACGTGGGCAGCGGGCATCAGGATGCGAGCGATCGCAATGACCCGGACGAAGTCCAGCGGGTCGACGTCTTGTGCATTGGCCAGCGGGGTGCCCGGTACTTTAACCAGCTGGTTGATCGGCACGCTGCCCGGGTGTTCGGGCAGGGTGGCCAGCGTGTGCAGCATTGCGGCCCAGTCGCTGCGCGACTCGCCCATGCCGAGGATGCCTCCGCAGCAGACTTTCAGCCCTGCATCGCGGACTGCCTGCAGCGTATCCAGCCGGTCGCGGTAGGTGCGAGTGGTGATGATCTCGGGGTAGAAATTCTCCGACGTATCGAGATTGTGGTTGTAGTAATCGAGGCCCGCATCGCGAAGACTGGCCGCTTGCTCATGGTCCAGCATGCCCAGCGTGGCGCAGGTCTCGAGCCCCTCGTCGGCCACCGCCCGAATCATGGCGGCTATGCGCTCGAGCTGCCGCGGCTTTGGACTGCGCCAGGCGGCGCCCATGCAAAACCGGGTTGCCCCGTTGGCCCGGGCCGCGCGGGCCGCGGCGACCACGGCTTCCAGCGGCGCCATGTGTTCACCGTCTACGCCTGTCTCGTAGTGAGCGCTTTGCGGGCAATAGGCGCAGTCTTCCGGGCAGGCGCCGGTCTTCACGCTCATCAGCGTGCTGATCTGTACCTCGGCTGGATCAAAGTGCTGCCGGTGCACGGACTGGGCCCGGAACAGCAGTTCGCTGAACGGCAAAGCGAACAGCGAATCCACCTCGTCGCGCGTCCAGTCGGTGCGAATCGGGGCGGCTGTCTGGGTATTCCACGCGGTCATATTTGTCGTCCGTCGGCGAAGTTTCGGCACTGGCCGGAGCCAGGCCGGCTGCTGCAGTATTGAAATGCACCCCGACGCTGTCAACCTGAAGTGCTTGACCAAGTTGACAATTGGCTGACCCGTTTCGTCCCCGACCGCTGCGTGCTGTGTGGACTGAACGCCGCCACCGGCATGCTCTGCGCCGGCTGCAGCGCCGACTTGCCGTGGATCCTGTCGGGCTGCAGCCGCTGCAGCGCGCCGCTGCCGGCTGGCGCGCCGGCAGGCGCTTGTGCCGGTTGCGACCTGGTGCTCCGCGGGATCGACCGGGTGCGGGCCGCACTGGTGTATGACTTCCCGGTAGACAGCCTGGTGGCTGCTGCAAAGTTCCGCGGGCGCGTCGAATGCGCGCGGGTGCTCGGCGACCTGCTCGCCCGCAGCCTGACCCGTGACGCCAAGGACGTGCCCGGCTGCGATCTCGTAGTGCCGGTGCCCTTGCACCCGGATCGTTTCGGGCGGCGCGGCTATAACCAGGCGTCGATCATCGGCCGCGCTGCGGCCCGGGCGACCGCGTCGCTGCTGGACACAAAGGTCTGCGCGCGTCGTTTGAATACGCCACCGCAATCCGGGATGGCCGGCGGCGCGCGGCGCGCTAACGTTCGCGGTGCCTTCGCCGCGCGACGTGACCTGGAGGGACTGACGATAGCCCTGGTCGACGATGTGATCACAACCGGGCACACGGTCAGTGCGCTGGCCGTCGCACTGCGCCGGGCCGGCGCAGCCGGTGTCGAGGCCTGGTGCGCGGCGCGGGTGGTGGCGGGTCAGGCGCCGCGGAAGATGTAGTCGAGCAGGATGCCTGCGAACATCGTCGCGCCCACGTGCCGGTTGGCGAGAAAAGCCTGGAAGCAGCGCTCGGGGTCGCGGTCGTTCACGCTGATGCGCTGCTGCAAGAACAGCGCTGCGACAATACCCACCGCCCCGTAGTACCAGACACCCATTTCGGCGGCCTGGCCGATCAGCGCCAGCGCGAGCAACATCGTGACCTGCAACAGGCCGATGCAGAACAGATCGGCACTGCCGAACAGGATGGCCGTGGACTTCACACCGATGACCTCGTCGCCGGCACGGTCGGCCATGGCGTAGAAAGTATCGTAGATCACTGCCCAGACTACCGCCGTGAGCCACATCAACCAGGCGAGTCGCGGCACTGCACCGGTCTGCGCGGCAAAAGCCATCGGCACGCCCCAGCCGAAAGCCGCGCCGAGGATCAGCTGGGGCGCGACGAAAAAGCGCTTGGTAAAGGGATAAATAATTGTCAGCGCGGCGCCGGCCACTGCCAGCCAGCCCGCCAGGCTGTTGAGGGTCAGCAACAGCGCAATGGCCAGCAGGCTCAGCGCCAGGAATAACACCAGCGCTTCGGCGGGTGCCACTTCGCCGGTTGCCAGCGGCCGGTCGCGCGTGCGGGCAACGTGTGGGTCGAGCTTGCGGTCGGCGAAGTCGTTGATGACGCAACCCGCGCTGCGCATCACGATCACGCCGAGAACAAAGACCAGGAATATTTGCGGATCCGGCCGGCCGTCGCCGGCGATCCAGAGCGCCCAGAGCGTTGGCCACAGCAACAGCCATGTGCCGATGGGCCGATCGAGGCGCATCAGCCGGGCATACAAGCCCAGCTGGCGGCGCAGTTCAGCGGCGAAGCGATTCGAGGCGCTGGTAGTGGCCATGCTCGTGCGTCGTTGCATCAGGCGCAGAGCATACCGGTTGTTCAGACCTTGCCGAAGCGGTGGGCGCCGCCGATCCAGCGGTTCAGCAGTGCGTCCACCGCAGCGGGCGATGTTTCCAGCAATTGCCGGCCGATAGACTGGACTTGCGCAGCCAGATCGGCGTCACGAATCAGGTCCGCCACGCGCAACTGCATCAGCCCCGTCTGCCGTGTGCCGAGCACCTCGCCCGGGCCGCGCAGCTCGAGGTCTTTGCGCGCCAGTTCGAAGCCGTCGCTGACCCGGCGCATGGTGTCCAGGCGCTCTCGCGCCAGCCGCGACAGCGGCTGACGATAAAGGAGCACGCAGGCACTGGCGGTATCGCCCCGGCCCACCCGGCCGCGCAACTGGTGCAGCTGGGACAGGCCCATGCGTTCGGCATTTTCGATGATCATCAGTGATGCCTCGGGCACGTCTACTCCCACCTCGATGACCGTGGTGGCAACCAGCACCCGCAGCTTGCCCGCTGCGAAAGCTTTCATCGTGCGATCTTTCTGCTCCGGTTTCATGCGTCCGTGCACCAGCCCCACCGGAATGTCGCCGAGGGCTTCGCTGAGCAGCTTGTGCGTCGACTCTACCGCCTGCGATTCGATCACGTCGGAGTCTTCGATCAGCGGACAGACCCAGTATGCGCGACGCCCGGCGCCACAGGCTTCGCGGACGCGCGCCACCACGTCAGCGCGGCGCTCCTCTGCCAGGGCCACCGTCTGCACGGGTTGGCGGCCGGGCGGCAGTTCGCGAATCGCCGACACGTCGAGATCCGCGTACAGCGTCATGGCCAACGTGCGGGGGATGGGCGTGGCGGTCATGACCAGCTGGTGCGGGCGCAGGTCGCCGCTACGGCCCTTTTCCATCAACTCCAGGCGCTGGTGCACGCCGAAGCGATGTTGTTCGTCGACGATCACCAGGCCGAGGCCGTGATAGTCCACGCCCTCCTGAAACAGTGCGTGCGTGCCGACCACGACCTGGGTCGTGCCGTCTGCCAGTTCCTGCAGCATGCGGTTGCGCGCTTTGCCGCGGAGGCTGCCCGCGAGCCAGCCGACGCGGATGCCGAGAGGGTCGAACCAGCGGAAGAAACTTTCGCGATGCTGTTCGGCTAGCAGTTCCGTCGGTGCCATCACGGCGACCTGCTGGCCCGCGGCCACCGCGGTCAGCGCAGCAGCGGCAGCTACCACGGTCTTGCCGCAGCCCACATCACCCTGCACCAGGCGCATCATTGGATGCGCCTGCGCCATGTCCTGATCGATTTCCGCAAGCGCCTGGCGCTGTCCACCGGTGAGTTCGAAGCCCAGGCCGGTGAAAAACCTGGCGCGCAGTTCCGAGTCACCGTGCACCGGAGTGGCGCGTTCGTGACGGGCTCGCTCGCGCAGCTGCCTGAGACTCAGGTGATGGGCCAGCAGCTCTTCCAGTGCGAGACGCCGCTGACAGGGATGCTTGCCGGCGGCGAGTTCGGCAAGATCCGCACCGGTCGGCGGCTGGTGCAGATAAGCCAGGGCCTCATCGAGAGCCGGCAGGCCAAAATCTGCCAGCAGCTCTTCCGGCAGCCAGTCTTCAACCTGCCGCAGCCAGCGATCCAGTGCCTGTTGCACGAGCCCACGCAGGCGAGGCTGCTGCAGGCCCTCCGTTGCCGGGTAAATGGGCGTCAGCCGGTCTTCCAGGGCCGGGGCCTGGCCAGCCGCGAAGAGCCGGTACTCCGGGTGGATCATTTCCGGCCCCGCCGGACCCGGCCGCACCGTGCCATAGGCGCGCAATTTCTTGCCCCGCTGTAAACCATTTTGTTGTGCGCGCGAGAAATAGAAAAACCGCAGCGTCAGCTGGCCCGTGCCGTCGCTGACCCGGCACAACAGGCTGCGACGGCGCCGGTACACGACTTCAGTGAGCGCCACCTCGGCTTCGATCACGGCGGCCTGGCCGGCCCGCAGCGAGCCCACCGGCGTGATGCGCGTGCGGTCTTCGTAGCGTTGCGGCAGCAGAAACAGCAGATCTTCAGGACGCTGGATATTCAGGCGAGCCAGCTTTCCGGCGAGCGCCGGGCCGACGCCCCGCAGGGCGGTTAGCTCGTCGTTGCTGGCTGCTGCGGCCTCAGAGGGCAACGATTGCATCCGCCTCTACCGCCACGCCGCGAGGCAGGGCAGCAACCTGCATGGCGGCGCGTGCCGGGTAGGGCGACTGCAGGTAGTCCGTCATGATTTCGTTCACAGCGCTGAAGTGGGCAAGGTCCACCAGGTACACGTTGATCTTGACCGCGTCGTTGAGACTCGCACCGGCCGCTCCGGCAACGGCGGCGAGGTTGTCGAAGACCTGCCGGATCTGCGCCCGGATGTCGCCGTCTACCAGGTCACCGGTGGCCGGATCCAGGGGAATCTGGCCCGAGATGTAAAGGGTCTCCCCGGCGCGGATGGCCTGGGAATAGGTGCCGATCGCGGCCGGGGCCGCATCTGTCTGAACCGCTTCTCGTTGCATGGATGCCTCAGGTGCAGGTGCGCGTCACCCGCAGCACCACGGGCATGTGCCGGATGCTGCGAATCACGCGCGCCAGGTGGACGCGATCCTTGACCAGGATCGAAAAGCGCAGGTCGGCCGTGTCGCCTTCGCGTTCTTCCACCGCAACCTGTTCGATATTGCAGTCGGAGTCACCGATTTGCGCGGCGATTTCTGCCAGTGCGCCCGGCCGGTTCGTGACTTCGACCCGGATCTCCACGGGAAATTCTCGCGCGACGTCCTTTTCCCAGTTCACCGCAATCCATTTCTGTGGCTGCTTGCGGAATTCACCGAGGTTGCCGCACACATTGCGATGAATGACAACGCCGCGACCGGCACTGAGGTAGCCCATGATCGGGTCGCCTGGTATCGGGTGACAGCAGCGGCCGTAGCTCAGCACCATGCCCTCGGTACCGGCAATAACGATCGGTGTGCGCCCGGAGCCTTCTTCCTCCGCGGCTTGCGGGCCTTCCAGCAGCGCTTTGGCCACCAGTGGCGCGAGCCGTTCGCCGAGCCCGAGCTGTTCGAAAAGTTCGTTGGTGTTGTTCAGCCCGAATTCTTCCAGCACTGCGGCCATCGTGGCGCGCGAGGTCTTGCGCAGCGATGCGCCGGCATCGCGCAGAGCCTGTTCCAGCAAGCGCCGGCCGAGTTCGCGGGCGTCGCCAAAACGCAGGTTCTTCAGGTACTGGCGAATGCTGGTACGAGCCTTCGCGGTGGTAACGAAGTTCACCCAGCGTGGGTTTGGATGCGCGCCGGAAGCGGTAATGATCTCGACGGTCTGGCCGCTTTCCAGCTGTGTGCGCAGAGGTACCAGACGTCGTTCGATCTTGGCCGCCACGCAGCGGTTGCCCACGTCGGTATGCACGGCGTACGCAAAGTCGACACAGGTGGCCCCACGCGGCAGCCGCATGATATCGCCCTGGGGTGTGAACACGTAGACCTTGTCAGGGAAGAGGTCGACTTTTACCTGTTCCAGGAATTCTTCGGAGTTGGCGGCCAGCTCCATCTCGGTGATGTTCGTCAGCCACTCACGGGCCCGCATCTGTGGCGGGATGGCGCGTTTGTCCGTCGCCTTGTACTGCCAGTGAGCGGCCACGCCGCGTTCCGCAATCCGGTCCATCTCTTCGGTCCGTATCTGCACCTCGAGCGGAATGCCGTTCGGGCCAAACAGCGTGGTATGCAATGATTGGTAGCCGTTGACGCGCGGGATTGCGATGTAGTCCTTGAAGCGGCCGGGCATGGGTTTGTACAACGCATGCACCAGGCCCAGCGCCCGGTAGCAGTTGTCCGGGCTGTCGACGATTATCCTGAAGCCGAATACGTCGGCGATCTCGCTGAGGGACCGCTGCTTCGTCGCCATCTTGCGATAGATGCTGTACAGGTTCTTCTGCCGGCCCCGCACCGTGGCCTGAATGCCGGAATCCGACAAAGCGGCTTCCAGTCGCGCCGACGTGCGCCGTACGATCTGGCGCTGGTTACCCTGGGCCCGGCGCACCGAACGCTCGAGCACTTTGTGGCGGAATGGATAGTGGTAGCGAAACCCGAGTTCTTCCAGTTCGGTTTTCATCGTGTACACGCCGAGCCGGTTGGCGATGGGCGCGTAAATCTCGAGGGTCTCGCGGGCGATACGGGCCTGCTTGGCCGCCGGCAGTGCTTCCAGCGTCTGCATGTTGTGCTGGCGATCGGCGAGTTTCAGCAAGATCACCCGGATGTCCTGGACCATGGCCAGCATCATCTTGCGGAAACTCTCGGTCTGCGCTTCGGCCCGGCTGTCGAAGTGCAGCTTGTCGAGCTTGCTGACGCCGTCTACCAGGCCGGCGATTTCCTCGCCGAAATCCGCTTGCAGCTGTTCCTTGCCGGTGGGCGTGTCCTCGAGCAGGTCGTGCATCAGGGCCGCGGCAATCGTCTGGTAGTCCAGCCGCAGGTCGGCAAGGATGCCGGCCACGGCGACGGGGTGGGTGATGTAGGCCGCGCCCGAGAATCGGCGCTGACCTTCGTGGGCCTGCGCGGCCACTTCATAGGCGCGCCCGACCGTGTCCAGCTGGTCCTGGGTCAGGTAGTCGAGCTTGCCGAGCAGCCGTTTGAAGCCTGTGCCCCGGCGGGTGGTCGGCAGACGGCTCAGGATGGCCGCAGCGTAGTCCATGCCCCGATTCTAGCTCAGGGCGCGCCCCGGCCCCGGCAGGGCCGGATCTTGCCGCGGCGCGTCAGTCGTCGAGACTGTCCAGGCGCGGCATCGGGGTGCTGGCCAGGATCTCTTCGGCCTGATCGGCACTCAGGAGTTCTTCGGCCGGAACCTCGACGTCATCGAGAATATCCCGGTCCACCAGTCCCTCGGCTACTTCCCTCAGGGCGACGACGGTGGGCTTGTCGTTCTCCCAGTCCACCATGGGCTCGGCACCGTTGGCCAGGCGCCGGGCCCGTTTGGAGGCAACCATGACGAGGTCGAACAGGTTGTCGACGTTCTTGAGGCAGTCTTCGACGGTAATTCGGGCCATGGAGCCAGCACCAGCGGAAAGGGGCGCGTAGCCTACCGTCTTCGGCCCTGGCCCGCAACGCTGCGGCTTAGCTCCGTCGGTCCAGCATCGCGCTGATCCCGGCGCGCAGTTCGGGGTTGTTGGTGGCGCAGTCGCTGCCCTGGCCGTCCAGCACACCGCACAGGTCGGCGACCGCGGCATCCAGGTCATTGTTGATCACTGCGTAGTCAAACTCGGGCCAATGCGACATATCACCGACCGCTTCGCCCAGGCGCTCGTTGATGACCGCATCGGTGTCCGTCTTGCGACCACGCAGCCGGCGCTCCAGCTCGGCCAGCGACGGCGGCAGGATAAACACCGTGATGCACTCCGGCATGTTGTCGCGCACCTGCCTTGCGCCCTGCCAGTCGATCTCCAGCAGTACGTGCTGGCCGGCGTCCAGCAGCCCCTCGACCTGGGCGCGGCAGGTGCCGTAGCGGTTGCCGAATACCGTCGCGTGCTCCAGGAAATCTCCGGCTCTACGCATTGCGGCAAATTGGCCTTTGGTGACAAAAAAATAGTCGTGCTCATGGACCTCGCCGGCGCGCTGCGGCCGGGTGGTGTACGACACGGAAAAACGCAGCTCGGGGCGGCGCTCCACGAGTCGCTTGACCAGGGTCGTCTTCCCGGCGCCGGAGGGCGCCGAGATCACGTACAGCCGGCCCGACTCTGCTCTGGAAGTGCCCATTTGGCGGCATAGTAATTGACCCGACCCGACAATACCCACCAGGCGAATCCAGCGACCTTGTCAGCACGAACTAGCTAGCCCAGATGGAACTACCGACATGCGTCACTTTGTTTCAATATTCAGCCGGGTCGGGCGAGCCCACTGCCGTCAATGCCGGCGCGTCAAAGAAACAATTGCTGGCCGCGCTGGGCGCACCAACGGTTTCGCGCGGCGCCGTTCGCAATGATTTCGACCAGGTCGTTGAGGTCTGGGAGTATTGGTCTGGCGCGTCCGGAGACGAAGCTTGCTGGTATTACTTTGTCGGCAACCAGCTTGTGGCGCGACGGGCTGCCCGTAACTGGGCCACGGAGCCGGGCCGAATCAAGAACTCGCTGTTCGAGCCCGTGGCGTGATGATCCAACGACAGTACCGGACCGCTGCAAAGACTGTCGAAAAATAGCCCCCCCAATAACACAAACAGCCCTCGCAAGAAGGCTGTTTCAAGTGCGAACTGTTACCGCTGCCTTGCGGGTGGCGCGGCGAGTCAGTCGTCGCGGCGACTGTTGAGCCAGTTCATGATTTTCTGCCACAGGCTCTCCCGTCCGGGATAGCCGTCTTCGCGACGCTCACGCAGCCGTTCCCGGAGGTTGACGATACCGCCGGACGTCAGGAACCTCGCGTGGCTGGGCTGCATCATCAGTGCCATGGCGGGCGGCGTATAGATGGCCAGCTTGCCGGCCTTTTTCAGAAAGCGGCGGCGTGACTCTTCGATGTGGTCTGTGGATGCGTCGGTGGCCTTCGGGTCTGTTGTTTTCATTAGGAGCGTCCCTGCAAAGGTTTTCAAATTGTTAGTGTTGAACGGAATTACAAAGCATATGAACTGCGTCGTCAACCGATTGGTAGCGCAATCTGCATCAGCGTTGTGGAACCTGTCTACCGGTGATTATGTAACCTGCAGTCAATGCCATTTTCGGTTTCAGAACAAAGTCTTGTTGGAACCCGTCTGTTTGAACTTGCGACTTCGATTTATCGCCCAGATGCGTCGGGTCGGTACGCAAAATTTATGTTCAAAATGTGTGCGCGGCAATTTCTATTTTGCGTGGACGGTGCGCCGCCGTGTCAGGAATCCGAGCAAGCCCAGGCCTGATGCCATCAGCCAGGCAGCTGCGGGCACCGGCACGACGCTTGAACGGAGATAGCTCATGCCGCCGCCACCTGAACCCTGCGTCCACTCTGTAAAGGTGATGTCGAGATAGATGTCGTCATCGATCAGGTGAACGACACCTGGTCGGCCGACGATATTGTTACCGACCTGCTGGATGCCAAGGGCCGAGGTCCAGTCAGTGAAATTCAGGGAATCAAAGTCTTCGGCACTGATCCCGCTGTCGGGATTGCCGTTTAACCCCTCAAAGGCCCATGCGGTTCCCGCAGGGCTGATGTACTGAAACTTCTGGTGAGCCTCTTCCTGGGCGATGTTGAACAGCCCCGCCGTTGTTCCGCGAGTCAGCCAGACGAGGGGCGTGATCCGATCCTGATTTTCCGCCAGACTCGCGTCAGCGAAATCCGCCTTGCTGAACACCACTGTCGGGCCCATACCCACGGTTGCTGCATTCGCCGCCATCGCCAGCGCCACCAGCACGGCGACCGCAATAGCCTTCCCAAATAGATGATTGACCGTAGTCATGGCTGGCCTCTTTATATTGTCTGGAACGTCCTGTTCCAACCCGGTTCAATTATGAAAGCCGAAACAAAAAAACGCAGCCGCGCTTTCGCGCGTTGCGTCAGCAGAAAACCGGTGTAGTCGCTCTCGCTGGCTGCCTTCAAGGTTGATGGAGCGGGCGGGTTCAGGGTATCTTCAGAACAAAGATATATCCATTTAATATCAAAAGCTTAAGAAGACTCAGCCCATACTCCGTCGCGGTTCGCCAAAACGCAATAAGGACCCCAAAAGCAGGCGCCGGAACGGCGACAACCTCAAGTCAACCTGATTGGCAGGTTTACCTGGCGACAGCGGCGCTGGTAACGGTGCGATTGAGCCTATTCCACATTCTGCACCTGCTCCCGCATCTGCTCGATGATCACCTTCAGGTCTACCGCCTGGCGCGTG
>CAZTIB010000178.1:0-7715 GCA_964613615.1 uncultured Chromatiaceae bacterium | reverse complement strand
GCCATGGCCGCGGTGCAGGCGGGCAGCGTGGCAGTCAGGGTCTTGCCCTCGCCCGTCTCCATTTCGGCCAGCATGCCGTTCAGCATCACCCAGCCGCCGAGCACCTGGCTATCGTAATGGCGCATTTTGAGCACGCGGCCGGCCATTTCCCGCACCAGGGCAAAAGTGGGTATCACGAGTTCGTCCACGAGGCCGCGGCGGAGGAAAGCCTGGCGCAGTTCGAGCGCCCGCTGGCTCAGTTCGCGGCCGCCTAAATCGCGCAGCTCATCGCCGCTTGCGTTCACCTGGCCGAGAAACCGCCGACGATAGATGCGGCTGGTCTTGAACCGGTGACTGGCACGCACCACCGTGCGGTGCGCCAGCTCATCCAGACCCACCGGCCCCTCGGACGGCTGCTCCGGGTAAGAACCCAGCGTGCTCCCGGGACGCATGGCCGCCTTAGACATCGAACTGCCTCAGGAATAGCTGCCGCAGCCGGCGGTAGGTCTGCCGCGCCAGCGGTTCGGCGCCATGATCGAAGCGCACGTGCACGCGCCCGCCGATGCGTGCCACCGACGTCGGTAGCTCGAGTTCGATATGAAACACACTGTCCAGCGTGCGCACGCCTTCGCTGTCGGCCGGATCCACCGGCACCGGGCCGCCGCCGGCCGTGCCCAGCGCCGGGCTGGGCAATCGATCCATGGCTGCCGGCACCGCGCGGCTGACGTTGGCTTTTACGGCCTGGTTCGATGCTTCGGCCAGGCGCACCCAGACGGAGTTGGTGCGTTCGCGAATCAGGCCCACATTGTCCTGGGTGACGGCAACCCGCACCCGGCCGTTGGACAGATCCGTGACATAGCCGAGGAGATCACCGTTGCGCACGTAACGATTCACCAGGTCGCTCGGTTGCTCGAGCAACAACTTGCCGGCGGTCCGGCTGCGCACGGTCAGATCTGCGAGTCGCGCCTGGGCCAGCGACAGGTCTTCACGAATGGTGGCCACTTCATCCGCAATGATGGCCGCCTGCACCGGCTCCGTGGTGCGCAGTGCGTAGTAACGCGCCTCGGCTTCGTGCAGGTCCGCCTCGAGTATACGCACGCGATAACTCAGCAACGGGTCCTGCAACGCGAGGATCGGCGTGCCGGCTGCCACTGAATCTTCCGGCAGGGTCAGCAATGCGGTCACGATGCCGTCAGCACTGGCACGCAGCTCTGATTGGTCCGGCGCCCACACGACCCCCTGGGCATAGGTGGACAAGGGCACGGGCACCCACAGAAACGCGGCGATTGCGAGCAGGCCTGTGCCGCCCACCGTCGCAAGGGCCCGCGGCCGCTGACGGTTCAGCTTCGGATCCGCCAGCAGGAAGGCTCCGTGTTTGAGCAGCGGCCAGACAATCTGCATCGCGATGGCCCAGATGGCCAGCAAGATCCCGAAGACGAAGAACTTGCCGCTGACAAACATCACGATGCTGAACAGCACCACCATGCGGTAAAGGAATGACAGCACCGCATAGCCGCCCAGCCACGGCCGCTCCGCGGCATCACGGGCCGGTGACTCACAGTCTTCCAGCCCGAAGACGTAGCGCTGCAAGACATAGCCGACATACTTGTTGGCCCGCGCCGCCAGGTTCGGGCAGTCCAGGGCATCAGACAGCACGTAATAGGCGTCGAAACGCAGCAGCGGATTGCCGTTGAATACGACGGTGGAGACACCACCGATCAGCATCACGTTGAACGCGATGGAGCGCACCAGCCCAGGCTCCGCCGCTACCCAGATAAACATCGCCAGCGCCGCCACAAACATCTCGACCATGATGCCGGCCGCGCCCACCAGCATGCGCTTGCGCTTGTCTTTGAACGCGGCCGCGGCGGATGCATCCACGTAAGGCACCGGTGCCAACACCAGCAGCATGATGCCCATCTCGTGCACTTCACCGCGCCAGCGCTTCACGACCAGCCCGTGGCCGAGCTCGTGCAACAACTTGATGACGGGATACACGAGCCAGATCAGGAACAGGTTCTGCCCGGACAGCACGCGATCGGAAACATTCTCGGTGAGTTCCGACCAGTGCATCGCGGCCAGCACCAGCGCAGCCGCCACCACAACGGCCCAGATGGCCAGGCCCGTTGTCGAAAATACCGGCCGCACCAACGGCAGCAGCCGGGTCAGCCAGCGATCGGGGTCAATCAGCGGCCAGCGCATGGCCATCGGGTTGGCAAAGCGCTGTTTGAGGCCCTGCTTTCTGCGCTGATCGGAGCGTTTGAAAAGATCTTTCGTGTCGGCTGGTGTTTCCACCCGCAGCAGGTCGGCAGAGTGCAGCTTTGCCAGCAGCTGCACGACCTCGTCCTGGGTCGGTGCTTCGTCGCCTAATTCATCGTCCACCGTTTGCCAGATATCGTTCATGGACCGCTGGCCATCAAGCATCGCAATAATGCGATACGCGGCGGGCGTAAACCGGTGCACCCGGCCCGCCGCCAGGTCCTGCACCACGAACCACGGTTCGCCCCGGTATACGTGCCGGTGCACTTTGGTGTGGGCCCGCAGGGCCGGCGTCAGGCCGGCAACGCGATACCAGTGGGGGCTGTAGAGCTGACTACCCATGGCCTGCTATGCCACGCCGCGGGTCCAGGCCCACATGCGCACCCATTCAACCATGTCGTGGGTCCAGATCCAGACCAGCTTGCGCTCGCCTATATAGATTTTGCCGACACCCTGCATGCCGGGCCGGAGCACATGCGTATCGTCACTCAGCAACCTGGCCTGCACGGCGAAAAAATTCCGGCCATCTTCCACTGTAGAGATGGGTGTGATCCGTTGCACCACGATGGACAACGGATCGTCGGGCAGGCCGGCCAGCTTCAGCTGGCCGGCGAGGCCGGGGGCCAGCCGGCCCACTTCCGATTCATTGACTGCCAGCATCACCCGGTAGTCGTCCAGTGGGGCGACCTCGAAGAGCACGTCGCCACGTTCCACCGGCGCGCCCAGGGACTGGGACAGATCACCCTTCACGATCATGCCGTCTAACGGCGCGGCGACCTGCGTGCGCGTCAGCTGCTCCTCCACAAGTTCGAGCTGCGCTGCCGACTGCTCGAGCTGCGCCTGCAGAATGCGCACCCGGGCATTTTCGTGGGCGGCCATGGCTTCGCGATATTCCTTTTGCAGCTTCGCGGTTTCGCTGGACCACTTCATCTGTTCCAGTTTCAGGTCGCGATCTTCCAGCCTGGCCAGCACCTGATCTGCTGTCACGAGGTCGCCGGGACGCACCGCCGCCTCGCGCACGTAACCGTCAAACGGTGCCGTCACGACGCGCTGGACCATGCCTTCCAGGGTTGCGTCGGCAGACACGCGGTATTCGCCTTCGGCGAAAGTCAGGAAGAGCACGACGGCCACGGTCATGGCCGTGCCGAGCTTGAAGCGCACGTGCCGCGGGCCGGTGAGCTTGGCCAGCTGGCTGCGGCAACTGTCCAGAAGCCGGGACCCGGCCCAGCGTTCCTCCTTGCGTTTGCCCGCCAGGATCGGGCCGACCAGGGCCACCACGGCTTCGCACAACGCCACGGTTGCGGCGTCGAAGCGCGCGGCGTCGCGATGTTCGAAGCTCATCGCCCCGATCAATTGTCCGTCATGACTGATGGGTACCGTGCACAGGGAGCCTGAACCGTAAGTCCCCGACAAATCGGCGTGGGCTTCCAACACGTGCGCGTTGCGCTCACTGGTGTTGGGAAATACCAGCGTGACGTCCTGGTCCACCGCCTCGTCCATGGCCGCGCCAATGGCGCGCAGCAACGCCATGCGGTTGTCTGCCGATGCGCTGCGCGAGACGGCCAGCACGCGGTTGCTCTGGCGCCGGACGAAGCCAAGGCTGACGCGTTCGCACTCGAGCCGCCGGGCCAGCTCCGCGACGACAGCCGAGGCCGACTCGTGAAAGTTGCCGTGCTCCAGGCTGGTGGCCACCATGTCGATCACATCGACCAGCTGATGATCTCCGCCTGACGGCTGCCGCACCAGCAGGTCGAGCCAGGCTGCCCCCCAGCGCAATGCCTTCGCTGCGGCCTGCCGATGCGCGTCACCGCCGGCGGGCAGTTCGACGGCCACTACCCCCATCTGGTGGTCGGCCACGAGCAGCGGGCAGGTCACGATATCGCCATCCCGATCGGCCTGCCGTTTGTCCGCCGGCAGGCGATCGACCGTGCAGGCGGGTTTGCGCGCCGCGGCTGCCGCCACGTTCGACAGCGACGGCGTGGGCGGAGTGTCGGCAGGCCACTGGCCCGCCACCCGAAAAGACGCCTCGGGATCCGCCCACAGCACGACCGCCCGCAGCGCACCATTCAGCATGCTGCACTGGAGATTCAGCCAGGCCTCGATCCGTTGTTGTTCCGCTCGCATAGGCCCACGGTGGCCGGCCCGCAGCCGGCCCACCGATCCCATTATTTAAATACGCACAAACTGGGCCACTTTACGAAATACGGCGACCGCCCTATGTGACCGGGTTGGCAATTGGCCGGGGGCTGCGGCCCCGGAGTGGTCTAGAATTCGCCGACCCCAGGAGACGATGCCCGAGTTCCGATGACCACCGCCTCAATGTCCGACAATCACAGCGCCTATCTCGAAAAACGCCGGGTGACGGTGGTCGGCGCTGTCATCAACCTGGTACTGGCGGCGGCCAAGGTGCTATTTGGAGTGATCGGCCAATCCCAGGCACTGGTGGCCGACGGCATTCATTCCCTGTCCGACCTGGCCAGCGATGCGATGGTGCTGATCGCAGCCAAGTTCAATAGCCAGGGGGCCGATACCGAGCATCCCTACGGCCACGCGCGGTTCGAGACGGTGGCTACCATCGGCCTGGGCCTGCTGCTGCTGACGGTGGCCATTGGGATCACTGTCGACGCCGTGGATCGGATCCGCAATCCCGAATTGTTGCTGGTGCCGGGCTACCTGGCGCTGGCCGTCACCATCGTCTCGATCCTGTCCAAGGAATGGCTCTATCACTACACCGTGCGCGTCGCCGACCGGGTGCGCTCGGACATGCTGCGTGGCAATGCCTGGCATCACCGCTCCGACGCTATTTCATCGGTGATCGTCCTGGTCGGCATTGTCGGCACGATGGCCGGGATCAATTACCTCGACGCCTTGGGTGCTATCGGCGTGGCGCTGATGATCGGCAAGATCGGCTGGGATCTCGGCTGGGCCAGCCTGCGGGAACTGGTGGATACCGGGGTCGATCCGGACACCCTTAATACAATGCGCAAAACCATCGAGGCCATCCCCGGCGTCAGGGACCATCACATGCTGCGCACGCGGCGGATGGGCCAGGACATCCTGGTGGAAGCCCACGTGCTGGTGGCGCCGGACCTGACCGTGTCGGAGGGTCACAGAATTTCTGACGAGGTGCGGTCGAGCCTGAAAGCCGTCAGCCCGGACATTGGCGACGTGCTGGTGCACATCGACCCGGAAGATGACGCGACCGAGCGTCCCAGCTCCGACCTGCCGGGCCGCGAACAACTCCTGGATGCCCTGACCGAGCGGTGGCAGGCACTGGAAGCCGCGAAGTCGATTGAGAAAGTCCACTTTCACTACCTCGCCGGCCGGGTGGACGTAGAAATCGTCTTGCCGCTGGACCTGGCGAAAGACGTGGTGCACGCGCGCCAGCTGGCGGCGGAATTGCGCGACTGCGCGGAACGCGAACCGCACGTGGGCACGGCGACGGTGTATTTCCGCTGAGCACGGCTGGCAGCGACGACGCCGGGCGCTGAAGCCAAAGGCAACGCCAGGGTAGACCGTCCTCAGCGCCGCCCCTGCCAGCGCGCCGTTTCCAATAACTGAAAACGCTGCACCAGCACTGGCTGACTCGGGGTGAAGGCCTGCCCCCAGGCTGCCAGCATCGGCGTCCAGTACTGTTCGTGTATGTCGCGCCAGACGGCCGGATCCCGGGCGTCCGGCCCCTCGATTTCAAGCTCGCCCGGGCCGACCTGATCGAAGCGCATGGTCTCACAGGCCTCCATCAGGATAAGGCAGCCCGCCTCGCCGTCGTAGCGGGTCAGGACCACGTAATCACCCGGGGCGGGCGTCGTGCCGGCCCGCGCGAGCCCTTCCGGGAGTGAGAAAGTGCCCCGCTTCTGGCCCGAAATGACCAGTTCCAGCACCTGGTCCACGAGCTCGGGCGTATTGCCGATGCGGCGCGCGGTGTAGCCCCGGCGCCGGGCCTCCGGCCCCAATGCTTTGCAGCAGCGCGTCCAGAATGATTCCGGGCTTTCCATAAGCTCTCCGCCGGCCTTGCGGGCGCCGCAACGGCCACTGTACAGTCATCTGACGCGCCGCCCCGAGCGGGTTCCCTCCGAACCACGACCGGGTGCGGAAACCGCGGGCAACACGACGCCGAACAGGCCGCGATAAGCGGTAATGCCAGTTTAGACGGAATGCCTCCACGAGTCCCCAGGCTGCTGATTTGCTTAATGAGTTTGGTCGGCGCCGGCTGTTCCCAGAGCGTGCAGGTGCAGACCACGTTCCCGGAACCGCTGGTGGATCCCCTGCCGGTGACGGTAGGGGTGCGTTACACCGACGAGCTAACCCAATACACGTACTCGGAGGACCTCCCCGCCGACGGCATGGACTGGACCTTCAGCCTCGGCTCGGCGAACAAGCTGTTGTTCGAGAGTGTGTTCAGCGAGGTCTTTGCTGCGGCGGTCCCGGCAGACACGCCGGCTGCAAATGGGGCCCAGGCGATTCTGCAGCCCAACATCAAGGCCTTTGAATTCTCCCTGCCCCGGCATTCCCGGTCCGATCAGTACGGGGTCTGGATTAGCTACACTGTTAATGTGTATGCACCGGACGGCGAACTGCGCACGAGCTGGCCGGTCAAGGGCTACGGTGAGGTGGATTCACGCCGCTTCAAGGGCAATGCCACCATGCGCCAGGCGACGGTACTGGCAATGCGCGACGCGGCAACCATTATCATCGACGCGCTGGATCGGGATACGGCGTTCCGGCGGGCTGTCCTCGGCGAAACAGCGCCGGCCAAGGCCGCGGCAGATTCCGCCCGTATCCCCGGCGACGAAGACCCTGGCGAGCCGGTGCCGGAAGTCGGCCGCGCCAACGAGGACATGCCGGAACCGGCCGGTGAGGAGTGGAACGGTGAATCTTGAATATGCCGCGGGCGAACGCTGGTTGAACACCGGTGCCGTCATACTGTCAGGTGTATTGCTCGGTGGCTGCATGACGACTCGGGTCGAAGGCTCGAAAGATGCCGCGACCGGCATCGCCGATGGTGAATTCATCGTGATCATCGAATCCAGCTACCACTCGGGCAACCAGACGGAAGACGGCTTCATCGACTGCGTCACGAAAGAAGTTCAGAAAGGCAGTGCCGGCTTGAGCGTCTACCCGGACGAAGTCTTCCAGGACGACCTGTTTCCGTGGTTCGAACCGCGCACGATGCCGCAGGGGCCCAATGCGCTGCCAACCCTGATGGAGAAACCCGGCGTCGCCGCGCGCATTCGTGAAAGCGGTGTGCGCTACATCGTCTGGATCAACGGCAACACCGAAAGAACCAACGGCGGCGGCAGCCTGTCATGCGCCGTCGGTCCCGGTGGCGGCGGTTGTTACGGCCTGGCCTGGTGGGAGAATGATTCCAGCTACGAGGCCTCCGTCTGGGATATCGAAGACGGCAAGTCTGCCGGCGCGGTGAGCGCAGCGGTGCGCGGCACATCGATGATTCCCGCGGTGGTCGTGCCGGTGCCGTT
>CAZTIB010000177.1:0-2727 GCA_964613615.1 uncultured Chromatiaceae bacterium | reverse complement strand
CTTCCCTTGCGCTTCATTTGCGGTACAGCGTTCTCCAGGCGTTTCGCCGGCAGGTAACTCATCTTGCCCAGCGCCTCCATCAGGCTGAGCACGCCTTGTTCACGCACGTAGTATCCCAGTACGCGGCTGAAGGTGCCCGCGCCGCGGGGGTGGGCGCGACCGTCCTGGTAGTACATGCCGTCGCTGGCGATCATCACGCCCGGGTGTGAGACAGCGGCGACAACGTTCTCCTCCTGCATGCCGTGGCCGACGATGATGGTCTGTGGCGCCTCGGCGCGCAGACGCTCGAAGCGCGCCTGGTCAAGGCGTTCGCCAGTGTCCGGTAGCTCGATGTCGCCGTAGCCGAGCCCCAGGGTGCGCGTGAAATCACCGTCGAACAGGGCCGCGCCGATAAACGTTGACCAGGCCGTGTACGGGTAGACCTCGGTGGTCACATCGACGCCGTTCTTTTGCGCCGAGTCGATCATCTCCAGCAACAGGGGCACGCGGCTGCCGCCGCTGCTGCCAATGTGGACGATATGCACGCCGGCACCGGTGGCGGCAGCGTTGGCCACCAACTCCTGCACTGCGTCAACACTTCCGCCCAATTCAAGCTCGTATCCAAAGCGGGAGTGGACGAAATTGGTGACGCCGTTGGCGGCGGCGACCTTGAACATGCGGTAGATCTCCTCGCGAGTTGCGCCGGCCGTGTAATTGATGCCATAGCCGACGCCCAGGGCCCCCTCGTCCAGACCGCGCTGCAGGCGTTGCTGCATGGCGGCGCTCTGTTCCGCAGTGGCCGGGTCCTCCATCCAGGTTCGCTGCTGCGAGATGGCAGCGAAATGTGGACTGTTTAGCAGCCCCGCGGCGAGATCCTGCTCGGTCAGCCCAAGAGACTCAAGGTCCACCATGGTCGCAATCCGCACGGGTATGTGGCCAGCGGTCGCGCCGTAATTGATCGGCGCCGTGCCGGCCCGTTGTTCATACCAGGCATCCACCGGGTAAACGCCGGCTTCCATTTCCAGCTGCGTGGTCACTCCGTCCTGCGCCTGCAGCCAGGATTCGAACCCGCGCTGCCCGTGGGCGTGCAGGTCAATGAATCCGGGCGCCACTACCAGGCCCGTGGCGTCCACTTCCTCAGTGCCGCTGAGAGGCTCACGCGACAGTGTGACGATGCGGCCCTCGCGGATGCCGATGTCGCGCACCGAATCCAGTCCGTTGGCCGGGTTCATGACGCGCCCGTTACGAATAACCAGGTCGTAGTCCGCCGTACGGGCGGGGGCGCTGATCAACAGCAGTGTGATGGCAGCAAGGGCGATGACGATGAGTCGGGTGCTTGGGGTGGGCATTGCGCTTACTCCTTAGTGTTATGAGGCGGCAAAGCTAATTTCGCACGAGTTCGAGTAGCAATTGCCCATTCCAGGCGGATGATCGATGGTGCATTCTCAGCCTTCCTATTGGTTACTCCGTACCGCGTCACTTTTTACGCGAACAGCCCGGAATTCGGAGCCGGGATTCCACTGTGGCCAACGGCGTGAGTCGCCCAGTTCCCTGACGATGGTGTGGAAAAGCTCCATGTCCATTACGGCGCCGCGCAGATCCCATTCCGGGCTCCATGAGTCGCAGGTCTGGTGATAGCAGTTGCCAACGTACTCTGCGATCCAGGCATCGCCTGCGGCGCGGCCGCCCTCGACCAGGTCAGAGGCGCCGGCGATGCCCATGATCAGCAATACCGGCACGCCACCCCGCGCCATCGAGAAATGGTCAGCCCGAAAGAACAGGCCGTTCTCGGGCAGACTCTCCGGCGTCACCACGCGTCCCTGCCCGGCAGCGGCCCGCTCCAGGTCACCTTGCAGGTCGCTTTGCCCTTCACCTACCAGGATGACATCTTTGGCGGGTCCGGCGGTCTGCATGATGTCGAAGGTGAAATTGGCCACGGTCTTTTCCAGCGGATAGATCGGGTTGCCCGCGTAGGCTGATGAACCCAGCAGACCACTCTCTTCTGCTGTCCACACCGCGAAAACCACGCTACGTTCCAGCGGCGCTTCGGCCTTCAGTACACGTGCCAACTCCAGCACCCCGGCCGTTCCCAGTGCATCATCATTGGCGCCGGGCCGAACCGTGCGGCCCTGTGCGTCGGGCTCACCCTGGCCATAAGCATCCCAGTGCGAGGAAACCATCAGGAACTCATCGGGATGGGTCGTGCCGGCCAATAGCGCCAGAACATTCTGGCTTTCGATGTGTTCCACGGAAACTTTCAGGTCAGCGCTGAAGGTAACGCCCTCCAGTTCGAAGGCCTGGAAGTCCGGACTGCGGGCCAGGATACGCTGCTCATCCAGGTCGAACCCGGCGCTGGCAAACAGTTGCGTCGCGGCATCACCCTGCAGCCAGCCCTGGAGCGCAATGGGCGGGGTAGAACCTGCGGCGCGCACAATCGAATAGTTCTCGCCAGGTCCCGAAGCGGCCACGCTCCAGCCATATGCAGCGGCCTTGTCTTCGTGAATCACCAGTGCCGCGAGGGCGCCGCGCCGCTCGGCCTCCTCGAATTTATACATCCAGCGCCCGTAATAGGTCATGCGCTTGTTGCCGAACCGGCCAGCCACGGCCTCGTCCGGCCCAGCCGCAAAGTCCGGGTCATTGACCAGGAATACGGCAACCTTGCCGGTCAGGTTGATATCGCCAAAGTCATCCCATTGGCGTTCGGGGGCGCTGGCGCCAAAGCCGACAAATACTACGGGTGCACCCTCA
>CAZTIB010000176.1:0-7664 GCA_964613615.1 uncultured Chromatiaceae bacterium | reverse complement strand
CTCGATGCGGAAGCCCCGCAGTTTCACCTGGCCGTCCGTCCGCCCGAGCAACTCCAGCTGGCCGTCCCGCCGCCACCGCGCCCGGTCACCGGTGCGATAAACGCGCTCGCCGGTCGCGGCCAGCTCGACGAACTTCGCGGCCGTCAACTGCGCATCGTCGACATAGCCGGCGGCAAGTGCCGGGCCGCTGATGCAAAGTTCGCCGGGCACGCCGCAGGGCACGGCCTGCAGTTCAGCATCCAGCACGTGCACGCAGCAGTTCGGCAGTGCACGGCCCGCCGGCACCGGGACATCGTCCGGCAACATTTCGTCGGTTTCGAAGCAGGTGGAATCGACGGTGGCTTCTGCCACGCCGTAGGAATTCACCACACGTGCCGTTGGCCCGACCAGCGCCCGCAGTGCGTTGTACTCCGCCCCGGACCACGGTTCGGAACCCACCACGAACAGGCGCATCGCCGGCAGTTCGCTTTTAGTCTGTTGCAGGTGTACCAGCAGCGGGCGCATGACAGCCGGCACGAACTCCGCGCAGCTGATGCGCTGCTCGCGCAGCAGCCGGGCAAGCGCCGCCGGTTCCAGCAGCGTGTCGCGTGGACACAGCACCAGCGTGCCGCCGGTGGTCAGGGCCCGCACCCAGTCACCGGTGTACACATCGAAACTGGACGCCGCCATCTGCAGGTGGCGATCGATGGGCTGCAGCTGATACACGTCGGTCCACGCCGTTGCCGCGCTGGCCAGGCTCCCGTGGCTGATTTCCACGCCCTTGGGCTGGCCAGTGGAACCGGAGGTATAGACCAGGTAGGCAAGCTGCTCCGGCGCAACTGCGACGGCCGGCCCGGCGGGATCAGGTGCAATCTGCATCGCGTTCAGCAACGGCAAGCCGGGGGCCCACGGTGCCGGCGAGCCGTCGTTGATGACCGCGCTAACGCGCGCCTGGGTGCTTATCGCAGCCAGGCGCTGCGTGGGCTGCGCCGGGTCGAGCAACAGGTAGGCGCCACCGGCCTTCAGCGCGCCCAGCAGAGCGCAGAGCAATTCCGGGCCCCGCGCCAACGCAATGGCGACCGTGTGGCCGAAACCCAGGCCGACGGCCAGCAGTTGTCGCGCGACGCCATTGGCCTTTGCGTCCAACTCTGCGTAGCTGAGCTGCGCTTCACCATCCACCACCGCCAACGCGTCTGGCCGGAGCCGCGCGCATTCCGCGAACCGTTCGTGAACCGGGTGCTGCCCTTGGGAAACACGCGGCGCCTGCTGCCAGGCATGCAGATCCATCTGATCGGCTGCCGTCAGCATCGGCACGCGACTCAGCCGCGTCTGCAAACTGTCCTGCATGCCACTGAGCAGCTGCAGGTAGCGGTCGGCCAGGCGCTCGATGGTCGCCGCATCGAACAATTCGCTGTCGTATTCGAAAATCAGCGTCGCGCCGTCCGCGTGTTCGCCAATGTTCAGGCTCAGGTCAAAGTTCGACACGCCGTGTTCGATGAGTCCGCCCAGCCGCAGACTGACGGGCCCCGCCTGGTGCACTAGCGCCGGGATCGGGGTCAGGTTGAACATCACCTGGAAGACCGGTGCACGGCTCAGGCTGCGGCCGGGCTGCAGAGTTTCCACCAGGGCCTCGAAAGGCAGGTCCTGGTGCGCGAAGGCATCGAGGGTGGCGGCCCGGGTGGCAGCGAGCAGCGCGTCGACGCTCCCGTCCGTTGGCAACTGCACGCGGATCACCAGGGTGTTGATAAACAGGCCCAGCAGCTCTGCAAGCTCCGGCCCCGGCCGGCCGGCCACCGGCGTACCGATCAGCAGGTCTCGCTGGCCGGACCAGCGGTGCAGCAACAGCTGGAAGCCGGACAGCAGAACCATAAACAATGTGCAGCCCGCATCACGACCGAAGTTGCGCAACGCGAGCAGGCGCTCTTTGTCCAGTTGCCGTGTCACCCAGCCGCCGCGGAAACTCTGCTCTGCCGGCCGCGGCCGGTCGGTGGGCAGTTCCAGCAGCGGCGGCGCGCCGCGCAGCGCGCCCAGCCAGTAGGCCCGCTGCGTGTCGAGCTCCGGCGCCCGCAGGTGTTGGTGCAACCAGCCGCAATAATCGGCGTACTGAAATGGCAGCGGTCGCGGTAACCACCGGTTACCCGCACTGCGCGCCGCGCACGCATCGGCCAGGTCGCGAAACAGGATGGCGCTCGAATGTCCGTCCGCAACCAGGTGGTGCATTACCACGAGCAATACCGAGCGATCGGCACCGGCACGATGCAGGCGCAGGCGCCACATTGGCCCCCGTCGAATATCGAAAGCCTGGGCCGCCTCGGCCGCGAGGACATCGTGCGTAGCCGAGGTTTCAAGCGCCAGAAAATCCGGCGCCATCCGTTCGTGTATCTGCTGGCGCGGGACACCGCCCTCTGCGGGGAAGCTGGTCCGCAGGGCTTCGTGGCGAGTAGCGACATCGCCGGCGGCATCACGCAGGCACGCGATGTCCACCGGACCATCGAGTTCGAGGGTGAACGCGATGTGATAAGCCGGGCTGCCCGGATCCAGCTGCTCCAGGAACCAGAGGCGCTGTTGCGCCGGCGACAGCGGCACCGCGGTGGGCCGCGGCAACGGGCGCGGAACGCTCACGGCCGCAGGCGCCGCACCATCGACTGCGGCAGCGAGGCCGGCCGGTGTCGGCTCGGCGAAGAACTCGCGCATGGACACCGCGGTGGCACACGCCGCGTTGATTTTCGAGAGCAGGCGAGTGGCCAGCATCGAATCGCCGCCACTGGCGAAGAAGTCATCGTGCAGGCTTGGCGGCGCGGCACCGAGCAGGTCTGCCCAGATAGACACGACGGCCTGTTCCGTCGCGCTGTCCGGCAAACCACGGGTGACGGTCACCGACTGCACCGGCGCGGGCAGCGCATTGCGGTCGATCTTCCCGCTCGGGGTCAGCGGCCAGGCCGTCACCAGGTTGATCGTTGCGGGCACCAGCGGCGCGGGCAAACGCACCCGCAGTTCGCGCTTGAGTGCAACGACATTCGGGCTGCGTCCCGCTTGCGCTTCGATCCACGCACACAGGCGCGCCGGTTCGCCTCGCAGCGCGGCGGCCGCGAGCCGGACATCGGGATGCGCGGTCAGCGCGGCTTCGAGTTCACCGGGTTCGATCCGGTGGCCGCGAAGTTTCAGCTGCTCGTCATTTCTACCCAGCCATTCCAGTTGGCCGTCCGCGCGCCATCGGGCGAGATCGCCGGTGCGATACATACGCTGTTCCGGATCACGGGGATCGGGCTGATAGCGCGCCGCCGTCAACTCATCGCGTTGCCAGTACCCGGGCCCGACGCCGACACCAGCCACGCACAATTCGCCAGTAACGCCCGCGGGCACCGGCCCGCCCGCGGCGTCGAGCACGTAAGCCTGCACGCCGGCGATGGGCCGGCCGATGGGCACTCGCGACGGCGGCTCGTGGGCCTGCACTTCCGCACAGGTCGCGTCCCAGACTTCCGACGTGCCATAGGTATTCAGCAGGCGCACGCCCGGTGCAGCGGCGCGAAACCGTGCGCAGAGATCCGGCGGCAAGGGTTCACCGCTGGTGATACAGGAGCGCAGGCTGGACAAGTTCGCACCGAGGTCCGGGTGCGCATCGAGCACCGCGCGCAGCAGTGCCGGCACGAATACCAGGTGGGTTACGCCTGCGGCCGCGCACGTCGCCACCAGTGCCTGCGGATCCCGCGTGTCCCTGTCCGCAACAACCAGCAGCGTTGCACCACAACCGAGTGCACCGAAAACCTCCCACACGGAGTCGACGAAATTCAGGCTGGTCCGCAATGCCAGGACATCCTCCGGCCCGATGCCCCATTGCCGCCACATCCACTCGCAGCGATTGACCGCGCCCCGATGCAAACCCACCGCGCCCTGGGGCCGGCCGGTGGAGCCGGACGTGTACAACACGTAGGCGGGCGCGTCGGCGGGGACGGCGACGGGCCGGTAGTCGGCCGCCGGTGCGGACGCCGTCGCCGGGTCGATCAGCGGTAGCCCGTCGGGGAGTGCGGTGCGCCCCGCCGCGTCGGCCAGCACGACAGTCACACCGGCTTCGTCGGCCATCAGGCGCAGCCGCGCAGCCGGGTACTCGGGATCCAGGGGCAGATACGCCGCGCCGGTTTCCAGCACCGCCAGGGTCGCCACGACGAGTTCGGCACTGCGTTCGCACGCAATGCCCACCAGGTCGCCCGGACCCAGGCCCCGCTGCTGCAAGACTGCCGCCAAACGCTGTGCGCGCTGCGCAAGCTCCGCATACGTCAACGACCCGCCGGCTGTCACCAGGGCCACGCGCTCGGGCGTTTTCGCGACCTGCAGCTGGAATAACCCGTGCAGGGTAGCTGCTGCCGGCGGTGGCAGCGTTGCGCCGCGGCCGAGCGCCAGCACTGCCTCCCGTTCACCGGGCAACCAGAGATCCAGGGCTGACAACGGTGCAGACGGCGCGGCCAGCGCAGATTCCAGCAGCGTGACGAAGCGGCGCGGCAGCGCGCTGGCGAAGGCATGATCGAAGCGCGCGACGGCCCAGCCCATGAAACCATCCACCGGTGCGCCCGGGCCCCGGTCTGTCAGCGAACATTCGAGGTCCCAGAAACTCTCGCGATCGACGGTCAGCGTTTGCAGACGAAATTCCACGCCGGCGGCCGTCGGCGCCACACCCGTGTCCTGCTCGTACAGGAACAGGACCTGGAACAACGGGTGCAAGCCGGGCGCGCGGCGCGGGGCGAGCTCCGCGACGATGCGCTCGAAAGGTACGGCGCGATGGGTAAAGGCGCCCAGCGCCGTCTCGCGCTCACGACGCAGCAGTTCCACGAAAGCCGGATCGCCCGCTGCATCCGTGTGATAAACCAGGTTGTTGGCGAAACAGCCGACGGTGCGCTGGAAGTCTTCGCTGTCGCGCAGTGTCGCGGGCGCGCCCACCGGCACGTCGCTTTGCGCCGACAACCGCACCAGCAACGTGCGCCACGCAGCAAGCAACACGGTAAACGGCGTCGTCCGTTCCGTGCGCGCCAGTTCTCTCACGCGGTCGGCAACAGCAGGCGGTACCTGTAGCGGAATACGCGCCTGCGCAGCAGCTTCTGCGCCTGGACGGTACGGCAGTCCCACCGCCGGCGGCAGGTCGGCAAGTTGCTCGCGCCACCAGGTGAGATCTGCAGCCGGTATTTCCCGCTGGCTGGCGCGCACGAAGTCCGTGTAAGCGCGCGTGGCCGGCGGACACGGCTGCGCGTCGTCCCGCGCGTGCGCATACAGCGCACTCAGTTCGTCACGGATAATTCGCACCGACGGCCCGTCGGCCACCGCATGGTGCGCGGTCACCAGGAGTGCGTGGTAGTCAGCAGTGATACGAAACAGCTGCGCGTGCACGAGCGGGCCCGTCGCGACATCGAAGCCTGCGGCAAGGGCCCGTTGCGCGAAGCTGTCGATGCTTGCCCGTTGCTCGATGTCGATGATGTCCGCGGCGAGCTCGGGCCGCACACCGTCCGTCCCGCAGCGTTGTTCAACCGGCCCATCGACCTCGACGAAACGGGCTGTCAGAACCGAGTGTCGATCGAGCAACGCGGACCACGCCCGCCGCAGCGACGGCACGTGCAGCGCACCGCGCAGCTCGAGGAGAAATTGCTCGCCGGCGCCGCGATGGCCGGGGTTCAGCTTTTCGAGTAACCAGAAACTGCGTTGTGACGCGGATAGCGGCGCGCGCACCCCTTCGCGCCGCAAGTGGCCAATGACCGCATCGCGCTCGCAGGCCAGCTCGGCACGCGTCGCGTCGTCCAGCGTGCCGGCCGGGGCGCGAAAACGCAGGGCTTCGCCTTCGAGCCACAGCTCGGCACCGGCTGCACGCAGTGACTCCAGCACCGCCGGCCCGTTCACAGTACGCCCTCTTCGATCACCACCGGGATAAGTCCGTGGCCCTGCCCGCGCAGCGTCGCTGCCAGCGCCGCCACCGTGGGCCCGTCGAACAACGCCGCCAGGCCTACCGGCGCATCCAGCTCCCGTTGCACCATGCTGATGACGCGCACCGCGGCGATGGAATCGCCGCCGAGATCGAAAAAATTGTCCTCCACGCCAACGGCGTCCAGGTCCAGGGCCGTGCACCAGATTGCCGCCAGCTGCGTCTCCAGCGGGTCACGCGGCGGCACTGCGTGCGCCGCCAGGGCCGGACGCGCGCGATGGGGTTCGGGAAGCTGGTCGCGATGGAGTTTGCCGTTGGTGTTCAACGGCAATGCGGGCAGCTGCACCCAGGCCGTCGGCACCATGTAAGACGGCAGGCGCGCGTCCAGCCACCCGCGCAACTGCTCCGGCCCCAGGATTCTGTTCGCCGCGGCATGCAACCGGCGGTGCAGTGCCGTGCTATTCAGCCGGGTCTCGAGATGGCGGCTGATACAGGTGTGCCGAATGCCCGCCACTCGAACGTCGAGACGGTAGTCGGGACACAGTCCGTCACCGTCTTCACGCCGCCAGTTCAACTCAATGCCCTCGTCCGCGGTCACGGGGATACCGCCGTCCGGGAGCGGGAAGAACACCGGTAGCCAGGCCTGCTGATTGTCCAGGTAGTCCAGCGGCGCGCCGGAACCGGTATCCACTTCCGTCCACAACAGAAACCCGTCCAGCCGGCCGCCACGCCGCGCGTTGAATTCAGCCTGGCCGGCCGCCGGCGGCACCAGTTCTTCGTGAAAGTCCAGGTCTTCGAACTCGGCACCCGCCGCGAGCAGTCCGGCGGCCGGGAAATTCCGTACGCACAGACGAATGTCGAAAGGACCGCCGCAACGTTCATAAACCCTTTCGGCATAGCTTTGTGCCAGCGGCGAGAAGGCCGGCTGCTCAAGAAGGCGGGACGGCAGTTCGGCCGGTGCAATCCAGGTGCGACACCGTGCCGGCACCGGAATGCAGCCGGGTGCAAAGGCGCGCCTGGCGGCGTTCCAGATGGGGATGATGCCGTCGGCACTGCCGATGTTGCCGATAATGCCCTGCGTGGCCAGCTCGGCGGGCTCCGGCAGCTGCATGGCTGCCATGTCAGCTTCGATCACGGTGATGCGCTCGCTAAGGCCGAGACTGGCCACGGTCTCCCGGGCCCGCGCCGCGGCCTCTGGCAAGACCTCCACGGCATAGACATGGCGAGCGCCCGCCTCTGCGCACAGGCGCGCCAGCAGCGCGTGTTCACCGGTGCCGATGTCCAGCACCACGCGCCCGGGAGCCGCTTGTGCATAAGCCTCGCGAAACCGGGCGAGCCGCGCGTCGTCGGTGCTCATCAGGCTGTACAGAAATTCGTCATACACCTGGTAAGGGCCGACGGCGGGCCAGAACTCGGGCTCGTTTGCAGCGCGGGTAGAACCTGCGGCGACGTAGTAACCCACCAGGCGTGACTGCTCGGCGTTGCCTTTCAATGCAACCGCCGCCTCGCGCACAGCCGGATGCGCCTGCAATGCTGCCTCGACCTCCGCTGCCTCGATGCGGTAACCGCGCCACTTGAACTGGGCATCGGCCCGGCCCGCAAATAGCAGGGAGCCATCGGCGGCGCGCCGGGCGAAGTCGCCGGTGCGATAGAAGCGCTGCTCTCCGCCGGGCGAAGCCAGGTTCACAAAGCGTTCTGCCGTCAGCGTGGCATCGCGCAGATAACCCAGCGCGACGCCGGGACCACCGATATAGAGTTCTCCGAGCTGGGCGTCACCGGCGTC
>CAZTIB010000175.1:0-7355 GCA_964613615.1 uncultured Chromatiaceae bacterium | reverse complement strand
ATTCGACCAAGGCCAGCGGCATGTGGCGGCGAATTCTAGCCCAGGCTGGGGGGTACTGCCAGAAGCTTGGCACGGCTTTAAGAGTGGCCGCCTGCGGGGCGGGAGCAGGAGTGCCTGCCCTGCACTCCGGCTTTAGCCCTGCCTGGCCACGGCGCCTGATCCGTGAGCCGGTTTTACGTTTCGGGCAGGCACTCCTGCCCCCGCCCCGGCGTGGTACCCACTTCGGCGTCGTTCCATATGACAGGCGGATGGTGAAGACCCAGCCTGGGCCAGAGGGTGGGTAAGGCGAAAAACCCCCCACCATCGCCCCACCCCCCGGAGACGAGGCGGCTCCAAACCGCCACTGGCGGGTCCGCGAGAACGAGCAGACGCACGATGGTGGGATCCGAGTGAACCTTCCGCTGACGCTGGTAAGCCGCGCGGGGGATGTTTCACCGACCGACTACAAAATTGGAGGGAGGGGAAATTTCCCCCGCGGGGCGCCGCCATCGTCGCTAAGTGCAGGTTCCCAATAGAAACCTAGTCAACGTATAAAGAACTAACCGACTCGTCGACACTAAGCCGCCGCATAGTCTCCGCCAGCAACTCCCCGACTCCCAGTTGCCGGATCTTGCCCAGTGCCTGCGCGTCGGCCGACAGCGGAATCGTGTCGGTCACCACCAGCTCATCCAGCGCCGAATTGGCAAGCCGCTCCACCGCCGGACCCGACAGTACCGGGTGCGTGATGTAGGCCAGCACGCGCTCGGCGCCGTGGTCTTTCAGCGCGCTGGCGGCCTGGCAGAGCGTGCCGGCGGTGTCGATCATGTCGTCGATCATCACGCAGGACTTGCCGTCGACCTCGCCGATGATGTTCATGACCTGCGACTCGTTCGGCCGCGGGCGCCGCTTGTCGATGATGGCCAGTTCCGCGTCGTCCAGGCGTTTGGCGATAGCGCGAGCGCGCACCACGCCGCCGACGTCCGGCGAGACCACCACCATGTTCGGGTATTCCTGGGCCCACAGGTCGCCCAGCAGCACGGGTGACGAGTAGACGTTGTCCACCGGCATCGAGAAAAAGCCCTGGATCTGGTCGGCGTGCAGGTCCACCGTGAGGACCCGATCGATCCCGGCTTGTTCGAACATACCGGCAACCAGGCGCGCGGTGATCGGCACTCGCGCCGCACGCGGGCGCCGGTCCTGGCGGGCGTATCCCAGGTAGGGCACCACCGCCGTGATCCGGGCCACCGACGCTCGCCGCAGGGCGTCGGCCATGACCAGCAATTCCATCAGGTTGTCATTGACCGGCGGGCAAGTGGACTGCACGACGTACGCGTCGCGGCCGCGAACGTTCTCGAGAATCTCGACGCTAATTTCGCCGTCGCTGAACCGGCCTACCTGGATCTTGCTCAGCGGCAGCGTGAGATGGCGGGCGATACGGTATGCGAGTTCCGGGTTGGCATTCCCCGAGAACACCGCCATGTCCGGAATCTGCAGTGGCTTTTGCATCGTGTTCAACTCGGCATCCGTCCGCATCTCGTGGCAAATTTGGCTGGGGTGGCAGGATTCGAACCTGCGAATGACGGGATCAAAACCCGCTGCCTTACCACTTGGCTACACCCCAGTTGCAGTCCCGGATGACGCTCCGGGCAGCCTCCGGGAGTGGGCGGTATTCTGCAACGGCGGGGTCGAAAATGAAACGCGCTATTCGGGATTGCCCGGCAGCCAGCGGTCTACCACCAACCGCAGTCGCGCATTGTCGTTTTCCACAGTGACCTTGCGCGGCATCCAGTAGCCATTTCGTTCACTGAATCGGTCGAACGCGACCTGCCACCCGTCCTGTTCGAGCCCTTCCAGCCAGCCATCCTGGCTGTAATTCAGGCGGCTTCGGGAGCCCGGAGCGGCGAGGCCCAGTACCCAGTAACGGGTTTGTTCCGCAGGAAATTGCCAACCCACGTTAGCGGCCAGGAGCCGGTCGAGGGCGTCCGGCCCCGTGTACTCGAGGGCGACTTCACCATCACCGTTGGTGAGCATCGCTTCCCGAGCGTTCCACCGCAGCTCCCACGCACCGGCACCGAAGGGTCCACTGACACGCAGCCGGGCGTCGTCTGGCCCCTGCCGCCACTCCAGGTTGCCCTGGCCACCGCCGTCGTTCGTCTTCACGGCGATGCGCCCGCGCAATTCCCAACTGGCCAGGCCCAGCAGGGCCTCGCGGCGGGTTTCCCACGCAACGGTTGTGCCGGGCACCGAGCGCTGCAGGGCACAGCCGGTCGTGACGAGGCCCAGCGCCAGCAGCAAGACAACGCGCACCGCCGTGCAGCCGCCCGCTGCATTCAACGCGGAAATCTCGCTGTGGTTTCCAGCAGCGGCTGGCTGTCTGGATAGGCGATCTGCGCTTCCTGCCAGATCCGCCGCGCCTGATCCTTCTCGCCCAGGCTCCACAGCACCTCGCCCAGGTGCGCGGCCACCTCGGGATCCGGGAGTTTGTCGTAGGCCAGCTGCAGGTAAGCGCGGGCGACGCCAACCTCGCCGCGGCGGAACAGGACCCAGCCCATGCTGTCGAGAATGGCGGGGTTTTCCGGATCCTGCTCCAGGGCCAGCCGAATCAGCGCATAGCCCTCGCTGTGGCGCCGGCCCCGGTTGGTGAGCGTGTAGCCCAGCGCATTCAACACGCCCGCGTCATAGGGCGCCAGCTCTTGTGCCCGGCGCATGTCGCTGATGGCGTTGCGGGTTCGGCCAAGACGGTCACGAACGATGCCCCGGGCAAGCAGCAGGCCGGGCTCCTTCGGTTTAAAGCGCAGTGCGTCGTCGTAGGCAGCCAGCGCTGCTTCGTCCCGACCCTGGCGCTCGAGCAGCTGTGCGGTGCCCAGCACGACTTCGAAGGCGTAGCGCGGATGCGCCTTCGCAAACTCCTGCAGGTGGTCGAGCGCGGCCTCCAGGTCATCGCCGTCGGCATACAACTCGGCAATCCGGAACTGTGCAGACAGGAAGTACCCGCCGGCGCCGATCCGCGAATACTGGCGCAGCGCTTCGTCCCGATCGTCGTTATCCGCAGCGATTTGCGCCAGAAAATAAAAACACTCGTAGACGCTCTGCCCGGCGTCGGCCAGGTCGCGCAGCTCTGCCGCCGCCTCTGCGTCGTCGCCGACGGACAGCAGGGTGCGCGCGCGCAGCAACAGCAGTTCGGGCTGTGGGCCATAGGCTTCGATCAGCCGCTCCAGGGCCTGCAGCGCCGCGGTTTCGCGGCGGCTCGCCGCCAGCAGGCGAACGAACTCAAGTTCAATCAGCGGCAACGGCCGGGCCTGCAGCAGCTTGGCCAGGTGGTCGAGCGCTGGGTCGGAATCGCCGGTGGAAAACAGCACCCGCCCGATCAGCAACTCCGCTTCGAGAGAATCCATGCGGGCTGCCGCCAGGCGCGCCCAGCCGAGGGCAAGCTGGTCTTCCCCCGACCGGTAAGCGGCCCGCGCCACGGCCAGCCGGTACTCCGGCGTCGCCGGGCGGCCGGCCCCCAGCCAGACCAGCAGGCGGGTCACACCGGATGCATTGGGTTCGTCCGCCAGCTCACTTTCCAGCGCCAGGTAGTCCAACCCGGAGCGCGTCCAGTTGGGACCGAGGATGATCGCAAAGTGCTCCCGCGCGGCCTGGAGATCGTGACGACGCAGGGCCAGCCGGCCCAGGTATTCGCGGGCGGCCGTGCTGTCCGGCGCCAGGGCCAGCCACATCTCGGCGCCCTGTTCGGCGAGGCCGTCATAGCCGAAGTCGAAGGCATATTCCGTGGCGCGCCGCGCCGCTTCCGGGTCCTTGCCGCGGTCGGCGGTGGCCAGGTATTCCTCCACCGCGGTCTGGTACTCGCCGCGCTGCGCAGCAATCTCGGCCATCATCAGGTGGTAGCTGGCGCCCGGTGCGTAATTGACACCACCTGGCTCCTCGCGCATGGTCCCGGCGCAACCACCGACGACCGGCAGCAAGCAAGCCGACAGATATAACAGGCCGGTTCTGAAGGTGCGGCGATTCATGTGCGGGATAATAGCTGTTGTGGAACAGGGCATCGCAGACAAATTGCAGCAACTGGCAGCTCGTGCCGAAGAGCTGGGCCAGCTGCTGTCCGATCCCGATGTCATCGGCAACCAGCAGCAGTTCCGCGACCTGTCGCGGGAGTACGCGCAGCTCGAGCCTGTGGTGCGACTCACGAAAGAACTGGAGTCAGCGCAAGGCGACCGCACCGCAGCCCAGGAGATGCTGAACGACGCGGATCCGGACATACGCAGCCTTGGTGAAGAAGAGAAGGCCGATGCGGAAACCAGGCTCGCCGCCCTGGAGGTGGAACTCAGGGGTCACCTGGTGCCCCAGGATCCCCGCGACGAAGCCAACATCTACCTGGAAATACGCGCCGGCACCGGCGGCGACGAAGCCGCGCTGTTCGCAGGCGATTTGTTCCGCATGTATATGAAGTACACGGAGCAGCGCGGCTGGCAACTCGAGGTGCTCAGCGCCAGTGACGGTGAGCACGGCGGTTACAAGGAAATCATCAGCCGGGTGGAAGGCCGCGGGGCCTATTCACGCTTGAAGTTCGAGTCCGGCGCCCACCGCGTGCAGCGGGTGCCGGAAACCGAAGCGCAGGGCCGTATCCACACCTCTGCCTGCACCGTCGCCGTGTTGCCGGAAGCCGGCGAAGTTGACGCGGTGGACATCAACCAGGCGGACCTGCGCGTGGACACCTATCGGGCATCCGGGGCCGGCGGGCAGCACGTGAACAAGACCGACTCGGCCGTCCGCCTGACGCACCTGCCCACGGGCATCGTGGTCGAGTGCCAGGACGAGCGCTCGCAGCACAAAAACCGCGCCCGCGCGCTGTCGCTGTTGCAGGCCAGGCTGCTGGATGCGGAAGTCACGAAGCAGCAGGAAGCCCAGGCAGCAGAGCGCAAGAGCCTGGTGGGCTCGGGTGATCGTTCGGAACGCATCCGCACCTACAACTTCCCGCAGGGCCGGGTGACAGATCACCGCATTAACCTGACGCTGTACAAATTGCAGGACATCCTCGAGGGCAACCTCGACCACGTGATCGAACCGCTGGCCACGGAACACCAGGCCGCGCAGCTGGCGGCACTGGAACAACGCTAACGCGATGAACAGCAAGAAATATCCTGACACCATCGGGCGCATCGGCAACACGCCGCTGATACGCCTGAATCACGTCTCCGACGCCACCGGGTGCGAGATTCTCGGCAAGGCGGAATTCATGAACCCGGGCGGTTCGGTGAAAGATCGCGCGGCGCTGGGCATGGTGCGCGATGCCGAGGTCCGCGGCCTGCTGCAACCGGGCGGCACGATAGTCGAGGGCACCGCGGGCAACACCGGCATCGGGCTTGCGGTAGTGGGCAACTGCCTGGGCTATGAGACCGTGATCGTGATGCCGGACAACCAGAGCCGCGACAAGATCGACACGCTGCGCTCTTACGGTGCCCAACTGCAACTGGTCCCCGCGGTGCCGCTGAAAGACCCGAATCACTTCACGAAGGTATCCCAGCGCATTGCTGAAGAGCTGGACGCGAGCGCGGACAACGGCGCTTATTGGGCCAACCAGTTCAACAACACCGCGAACCGCGACTTTCACGAACAAACCACCGGTCTTGAAATCTGGGAGCAGACCGGTGGCGAGGTGCACGCGTTCGTGTGCTCCGTGGGCACCGGCGGCACGCTGGCCGGCGTGGCGCGGGCCCTGAAAGCTCGCAAGCCCGACACGGCCATTGGCCTGGCGGACCCCACGGGTTCTGCCCTCTACAACTATTATGCGCACGGCGAACTGAAGTCCGAAGGCGGATCCATCAGCGAGGGCATCGGCAACTCGCGCGTTACCGACAACCTGGAAGGCACGCCCATCGACCTGCCGTTCCAGATCCCGGACACGGAATCCATCCCGCTTGTCTACGACATGATTCGTCGCGAAGGCCTGGCGCCGGCCACGTTCACGCCACTGGACCCGCCCAGCGGCGTGAACGTGGCCGGCGCCGTGCGCGTGGCCAAAGAACTGGGCCCCGGCCACGTGATCGTGACCATTCTGTGCGACGGCGCGATGCGCTACCGCGAACGCCTGTTCAACCGGGAGTTTTTGGCGTCGAAGGGTCTCGAATTGCCCGACTGGCTGAACCTCTGATGGCGCCCCTCTGATGGGGCCGGTGTGCATTTTGTAGTTTTTTTCGGTGCGCAGAGCGCACCCTACTCCCAGAAGCGGCGCGATTCAGCCGCGAGGAGCGGGCAATAGTCCAGCCAATAATCCGCCCGCCAGCATCGCCCCAATGAAAAGCCAGGGCTCCGTTGTCCCCAGCGCCACCGCAGAGACGGCCGGGCCCGGACAGTAACCGCCGAGCCCCCAACCTATACCGAAAAGCGCGGCGCCTGCTACGAGCCGCCACGTCACTCCACTCCTGGCTGGTACCCGAAAGGCCTCATCGAAGGCCGGCCGTGGACGGCGCAGCACCACCCGGTAGCCGATGGCGGTCACCAGCAAAGCGCCGCCCATGGTCAGCGCAAGGCTAGGATCCCAGTCGCCCGTGAGGTCGAGAAAGGCGAGCACCTTGCGCGGGTTGATCATCTGCGACACTGTGAGCCCCGCACCGAACAGCGCACCGGCCAACAGCGCCGCGGCATCTCGCGCCAACCCCGCCTTCATAAAGGCGCCCCGGCGATGTGCCGCGCGATGTAAACCGTGACGTAGCCAGTGCACATGAAAGCCAGCGTCGCCACGATGGACCGGACAGACCAGCGGGCAATACCACACACGCCGTGGCCGCTGGTGCAGCCGCTGCCCAACCGCGTACCGATGCCCACCAGCAGTCCCGCGGCAATCAATAACGCCGGGGGATAACCGGTGCGCGGTGCAAAGCCTGGTTCTCGCCAGACCAGCATCAGCAACGCACCGAGCACCAGACCGCCAACGAACGACCAGCGCCAGCCGCGTTCGCCGCGGGGGCCTTCGACGGCGCCCTGCACAATGCCGCTGATGCCTGCAATGCGCCCGTTCAGCGCCATCAGCGCCACGGCCGCCAGGCCGATCAGGCAACCGCCAAGGAAAGCGGAGATTGGGGTGAAAGCAGTCAAGCGTGCTATCGATAAATCGGGTTCGGGAAATCGAAACGGCAACCGGTATCGAAAAGCGATGCTCGCCGCTGATGGCGCGCGAGTTTCACGCGGCCGCGGCCAGGGCGGTTCCCAGGTCCGCCAGCAGGTCGTCGGCATGCTCGATGCCGACGGACAGCCGCACCAGGTGGTCCGGAATACCCATGGCCTGGCGCTGGGCCGGCGGGATGTTCGAATGGCTCATCGTCGCCGGGTGCCCGGCCAGGATCTCCACCCCGCCCAGGCTCTCGGCCACCGCAAAG
>CAZTIB010000174.1:0-3286 GCA_964613615.1 uncultured Chromatiaceae bacterium | reverse complement strand
GTGGATCGCTGCGTGCAGATGATGGGCCGCTTCGGCCTGATCCGGGATTCCAAGATCGAGCGGCTGTACCGCCAGGCGCGGCCGATGCGCATCTACGAGGGCGCGTCGGAAATCCTGCGCCTGGGGATTGCGCGCGAACTCACCAGGACAGTGCCATGATCGATCTCGAACTCGACGGCAAGGTTGCGATAGTGACGGGCGCGAGCCGCGGTCTCGGGCACGCGGCGGCCGAGGCACTCGCCGCACAGGGCGTGCACGTGCTCGCGGCGGCCCGCTCGGAGCAGGACCTGCAGGCACTCGCGCAGAGTGACCCGGACCATATACGGGCGCAGCCCTGCGACATGCTGGACATGATCGCGGTGGCGGCACTCCCGGAGCAGGCAGTCGCAGCCTTCGGCCGCCTGGACATCGTGGTGAACAACGCGGGCATCGCCCCGGCCGGACTGTTCCTGGAGCAGGACCCTGCTGTCTGGGACCAGGTGATGACCGTAAACGTCACGGCCCCGGCCACCCTGGCGCGGGCCGCCGGCCGGATCCTGGTGGAACAGGGCGCGGGCAAAATCATCAACATCGCGTCCACGTCCGGCATTCTCGGCAAGGCGGCCCTGGTGGCCTATTCGTCTTCCAAGGGCGCGCTGCTGCAGTTCACCAAGGCGCTGGCGGCCGAATGGGGCAAGACTGGCGTGCAGGTCAATGCAATCGCGCCGGGTGCCTTTGAGACCGATGCGCAATCGGCCGTGCTCGAATCACCGGATATCCTGAAGCGCCGCCTGGGCAAGATACCGGCCCGGCGCATGGGCCTGGCCACCGAGATGGGCCCGCTGGTCTGTTACCTCGCGTCTAAGCAGTCGGACTTCGTGACCGGCAGCGTGTTCGTGATCGACGGCGGTGAATCCAGCAAGCTTTGATGCCGGACCGAACGGACATCCGCGCCAACTTCTCCGGCGCAGCCACCGCGCCCAGGGGCGAACAACGTCGCCGCCGGATTCTGCAGGCGCTGCACGACTGCGTGATAGAGAGCGGCTTCGCCAAGACGACTCTGGCCGATATCGCGCGGTCGGCCGACATGTCGCCCAGTCACCTGCTGTACTACTACGATGGCAAGGACGCGATACTCGAGGAGTATTTCGACAGCGTCGCTGCGCGCATCCGCAACCGTATCGAAGGCTTTCGTCACGAGCCCGTGAAGCGCCAGGTGGACCTGCTGGCCGACCTGTTCTTTGGCGGCAAGGGCATCACCCGCTCGGAGATCGGCTTCATGCTCGAATGCTTTGGCGCGGCCGTGCACGACAGCAAACTGCATGAATACAAGACGGAACTGGACCGGTACTGCAAGGCATATCTGCAGAAACTGTTCCGGCAGGCGCCGAACCGGATCGCGTCGCCGAAAGACTGCGCCGAAGTGGCCTATTCCATGTTGATCGGGCTGCGCACCGCGGCCTATTTCGACCAGCGGCTCGCGCTGCCGCAGGCGCGCCGCCTGTTCCGCACCCAGGTGCGCAACCTCGCGCAGGGCGGTCGCGCAGCTTGAGGGCACGCGCCGTGAAGCCTTGCATTAGGATAAGGCCCTATGAGCTCCCTCCTGACCCCAGCGCTGCTGGCGCATATCGGCAGACAAGCGCCGCCACACCGGGAGCTGGTGACCCGCCGGGATATTCGCAAGTACGCCATCGCCACGGGCCAGCGGCTGCGCAAATACCTGGACGGCGACGAAGCGCCGCCGATGTTCCACGTCGCGCTGTTCTGGCCCGTGGTCGAACGTGACCAGATCGCCCCCGACGGTGTTGCGATCGACAGCTTCCTGCCCGACTTCCCCCTGAAACGGGCGATGGCCGGCGGCCTGAAGATCGAATACTCCCGCACGGCTGTTCCCGGTGACTGGCTCACGGCCACCCGGACACTGACCAACATTTACGAAAAGCAGGGCCGCTCCGGACCGCTGATTTTTTACGACGTGGTCATGCGCGTGGCCAATGACGCGGGCGAAGACGTGCTGACAGAAACGACGACGCGGATATTGCGATGAGCATCGACAGCCCGAAGATCGGCGATCAGCTGCCCGGCAGGGACATCGCATGCGACGCGGTGCAGCTCTTCCAGTACAACGCGGCGCTGTGGAACGCCCATCGGATTCATTTCGATTTCCCCTACGCGACTGAGGCAGAAGGCTACCCGGGCCTCGTGATCGCCGGGCCCCTGATGGGCGACTGGCTGAGCCAGTGCGTGATCGAATGGCTGGGCGATGACGGTCGCCTGGCCTCCATCGAGTACTCCAACCGGCAGGCGGCCTATGTCGGAGAGGTACTGCACGTCGGCGGCACCGTGACGGCCGTTGACCCGCAAGCCCGTACCGTGAGCCTGGAACTGTTCGTGCGCAACGACGCAGGTGAGACCATCACGCCGGGTGCCGCCGTCGTCGAACTGGTGGCAGACTGATTCATGACTTCTTTACGCGGCCAGGTAGCCATAGTCGGCGCCGCCGACACCAAGGTGGGCAAGGTCCCGGAGCTCAGTGCGACCCAGTTGTGTGTCGACGCGGCACTGCGGGCACTCGCCGATGCCGGTATTGGCAAGGACCAGGTCGACGGCCTGATCACCTGCAACTCCATGGCCGAACCGCACATGTACCACGCGGAGATGATTGCGGAGTACCTGCAGATATTCCCGCGTTTGTGCATGACCGCATCGGCCGGTGGCGGCACCGCTTTTGCGGTGCTCCAGCACGCGGCGTCCGCGATCGTCACCGGCGTGTGCAACACCGTGGTGATTTCCATGGCCGACAGCCTGCGCACCGGGCTGACCCGCGAGCAGGCGATGGTCCTCCAGTCATCGGCCGGCCACAAGCAATTCGAAACCCCGTTTGGTCCCACGGTGCCGGCCTTTTATGCGTTGATTGCGCAGGCACACATGGCTGCCTACGGCACGACGCCGGAGCAGCTTGCCGCAGTGGCGGTGGCCTGCCGCCGGCATGCCGGCCGCAACCCGACCGCGCAGATGCGCGATCCGATCAGCATCGACGACGTACTGGAGTCGCGGCTGATTGCCGATCCGTTGCACCTGCTCGACTGTTCGCTGGTCTCAGACGGCGGCTCGGCGATCGTGCTCACGCGCGCCGACCGGGCGACGGACTTTCCGCATGACCCCGTTTACCTGCTGGGCGTCGGTGAAGGACACGGGCACGAGCACATCAGCCAGGCCCGGAGCCTGACGACATCGGCGGCCGTCGATGCGGGGCGCCGGGCCTACCAGATGGCCGGCGTCGGGCCCGGCGACATCGACGTGGCCG
>CAZTIB010000173.1:0-18847 GCA_964613615.1 uncultured Chromatiaceae bacterium | reverse complement strand
GAGCGGCAGTTATTTGTGAACCATCTCGGCCACTTCGCGTTTGCCGTCGAGCTGCTGGAGCGCGTGAAAGCCGCCCCTGCGGGCCGCATCGTGGTACTCAGCAGCAGCGGCCACCAGTGGGCGCCCGATGGCGGTATCCAGTTCGACAACCTGAGCGGCGAGCGCGATTACGAGCCGATGAAGGCTTACGGGCAATCGAAGCTGGCTAACGGGCTGTTTGCCTTCGAGCTGGCGCGGCGCCTGGAAGGCACCGACACAACGGCCAACGCGGTCCATCCCGGCATCATCAACACGAATTTGGCCCGGCATTTCCCCAAATGGCAGCTGGCCTTCGCGAAATTGTTCGGCTGGACTTTCATGAAGAACGTGCCCGAGGGCGCGGCCACGAGTTGCTATGTGGCAGCGAATCCGCTGGTGGAAAGCATGAGCGGCTTTTATTTCGCCGACTGCAACCCCGTGGTGCCGGACCCGCGCATGGAAGACGCGGCCCTGGCCGCACAGCTCTGGGAAGTCTCGGAAGAATTGACCGGCGTGCGCTCGGCCTGACGCCCCATGGCAGCCAATCTGCGCTGGCCACGGATCCTGCTCGCGACCATCATCGGCTTTCTGATCGCCAGTAATCTGAACTGGGCTATCGCGGCCTTCGTACTGAACCCGTGGGCAACGCCACTGTTCGATGGCTTCATGCGCATGGGTGACGACGGCGCGTCGGGCATCAACATCACGAAAATGACCCTGGGCTTTCTGCCCCACCTGCTGGTATCGGTGTCACTGTTGATCGTGCTGCCGCGGCCGTCATCGTGGCTGGCACGGGCGATTGTAGCGACGTTGCTCGTGTGCGTGCCGGCGTTCTACGCGACCTACACGTTTCTGTCTGGCTGGGGCAACGTGAACTGGGTACCCCTGATGGGGGCAGCAACGGCCGATACCTTATGCATTGGCATCGGCACGCTGGTGAGCGGATTCTTCATGCGCCACCAGCTCAGTCAGCGATGACACACGGACGGTCTCTGCCGCGTTAACGCAGCGCCGCTACAGATTCAATGTCATTGTTGCTGATGACTACGCCTTCGCAGTAGTTGACGCCACCGCCCGGTGTGCCGCCACCAGGCCGTGTGAACACGCGGTAGCGCTCGTAGTCCGGCAAGATGCCGTAATCACCGGTGTACTGGTAGCAATAGAAGTTCTCGAACAGGAACACTTTCGGCGGGAAGAAGGTGAAGGCGGAGTACATGCCGATCAGCGCTGCGTAGGCCGGCAGCGCGTAGCGGCGCAATGCCGGCTTGAACGGTGGTGAGGTCAGAATCCTGAAGCTGACCCACTGGCCGAAGCTGACGCCGAAGACCATGATGCCGAGCATGACTGGCAGCGAAGCTTTGTCGCCGGTGATGTCGATCAACGCCATGTAGCTGTAATAGGTGGCAAAGATAATCACCGGCGTCACGGCCAGTGCCAGCGCTTTGCCGAGCCAGTAGTTATTCGCGATATTGCGCGTGTAGGTGTACTGGATCAGCGCGTACAGTACGCCGGGCCAGAAATACATTTTCGAGTGTTCCCAGGCGCTTTCGTTGACCGCTGCAATCAGCGCCAGGGGTTTCCAGAAGTTGCTCAGCTCGAAGGCAAAGTGCAGCAGGGCGCCGGCAACGCAAATCCAGATCACGCAGCCCGCTTCCCATAGACCGAGTTTGAGTTTGTGATTCACTCTTTATCTCCTGAGGATTCAGGCCGCAACGCCGGCCAGGAAATAGGCGCCTAAAGCGGCGATGGCCGCGCCACCCACTCGCAGCATCACCTTGCCCGCAGCGTAGTGCTGGGAAATATCACCGATGATCACGCCGGCAACATGCAGGGCAGCCGTGCCAGTCATGAAGCCCAGTGCGTAGGTCACCGGATTGGCAACCGTGGGCATTTCCGCACCGTGGGCATAACCGTGGAAGATCGCGAAGAAGCCGACGGCCGTCATCACGAGGGAGATCGGCAAACGTCTATCGGCCGCGATGGCCAGACCCAGCGCCAGCACGGAGATGGCAATGCCGGCCTCGATGGCGGTGAGGCCGACGTCGAGCCAGCCCAGCAGTCCGCCGAAGGCCATCACGCAGACAAAGGTGGCAGGAACTGTCCAGATGGCGCGGCCGCCGATCTGCGCACTGACGATGCCGACGCTGACCATGGCAAGGAAGTGATCTGCGCCCAGGACCGGATGGGTGAGTCCGGCCAGGAAGGAGCCGTAGGGCAGGCTCGCCCCTTCGTGGGCCAGAACGAGTCCCGGCGCCAGTCCGAGCAGGAGTGCAGCGAGCCAGGCGCTCGACCTGAAGTGAGTCTTCATCAGTATGTGTCTCCGGCTAAGCGCGATCAGGCGCTGGGCTTGCGCAGAAAATCCAGGACCGCCTTGTTGGCCGCATTGGGCCGGTCGTAGATGGCCGCGTGACCTGCGCCCTGGATGATGTTCGTCTCCAGGTGAGGAATCAGCCGTTTTGCGCGCTTGACGATGGGCTCCGGCTTGTACAGCGTTTCCTGTTCGCCAAATATCAGCAGGGCGGGCACTTTCAACTGCCTGATGACGCTTTTCGGTTCGGCCAGGAAGAACTTGCGCAATACGCGCAACCCCTTGCCCATGTCGACCTTACGGGTGTCTTCGTTGTAAACCCCGACAGAGCGATCCACCCGATAGTGGCGAGTGCAAAGTGCCATCAGGCGCGCCAGCTGCCGGTCGAAGGTCTTGCCGTCGCCAGGGCTGCGCGATGACACGGACTTTGCCGTCAGATCGTGCTCCAGCTCGTTAGCGTCTTTCTTTTTGTTCAGCACCTTGGTGAGCCAGATCTTCACCGGCAGCTTGGCCCGCGATATGCCGGTGGGGCTCAGCATCACCAGCTTGCGAATACGTTCCGGCGCATCAATGGCCAGCTTCATCACGATCCAGCCGCCAACGCTGGTGCCGGCGAAGTGCGCTTTCTCAATGTGCAGGCCGTCGAGCACGTCGCACAGCCACTGAGAGTAGTCGTCGTTGAGGAATGACGGCGGGTAAGGGTCGCTGCGACCGGGTTGGCCAACGACGTCCAGTGCATACACACGAAAATGTTCGGCGAAGGCCGGTATCTGGCGGTGCCAGAGCGGGGCGCAGCCTGCCACGCCCGGGAGCAGCAGCAGGGGTTCCGCGTCGGCCGGTCCTGCCACCAGCATGTGGGTGTGGCCGAAGCGGGTAGGCACGAACTGCGATTCGAACTCGCAGTCGATCAACTCCAGCGCGTTGTCGTACCAGTCCATGATGGCCCGGTAGCCGTCGGGCGTCTTGTACAGGCTGAAGCGCGCGTCTTCGACCGGCGGCAACTTCGCAGCCAGCCGTGCTACCCGTGGATTGTGGAATGACCGCTCGGCGGTCCTTTCGTTGGCAGTTTCCATCCCCGCTCCCTGTCTGTCTCGAATGAAACCGATGCCGTCATGAGCTGCGGCACTTCTTGTGAGTAGTTTCGTCCTATCAAGCGGGACGGTTTCTGGTTTTTCCGTATCTTTATCTAGTAGCCGACCCGGGGGCGCCGGCCGCAGGCGCAGTTGAGCGGCCCCGGATCAGGGGGTCACCGCTTAAGTGATTGATTCTCCTGACACTTAGTTGACAAGCCCACCCCGGCAACAGGGCCGTCCGGCTCGTGGTCGCCGGCGCATTGTTCCGCGCCCGGGAGCCGCCTGGCGCCCGCCAGGAGCGGCCAGACCTTGCCCTGGCCAGGCCTCAGGATGGAATCCAGTCGCTGTGCATCGCAACGCGCAGCATCGAGCGCGGCTCTTCGTAGTCCACGTTCGGACTGTGCTGCACGCAGCGATTGTCCCAGATCAGCACGGACTTGTTGTACCAGCGCACGCGACACTGAAAGCGATCGTCCAGGGAGTGCTCTTTCAGCATGGTCAGGATCGCTTTGCTTTCCCGCGGGTTCAGACCCTTGATAGCCGTGGCCCAGGCCTTGTTGATATACAACATCTTGCGCCCGGTTTCCGGGTGCGTGCAGATCAGCGGATGCTCGACCTGCGGGAATTTCTCGCGCATCTTGACCAGGCCTTCCAGCGCCGCGACCTTGGCGATGGCGAAATGGCCGGAGTCGATCCCGTACTGGAGCACGTCATGGATCGCGATCTTGTCTGCCAGGAACTCCTTCATGGGTTCCGACAGGTACTCGTAGGACACGTAGTGGCTGGAGAACAGGGTGTCGCCGCCGGTGCGGGGCACATCCAGCGCGTACAAAATGGCACCGAGGCTCGGGTTCTTCTGGTAGCTGTGGTCCATGTGCCAGCCCAGGTTCTGGGACGACAGCTTCTTCGTGCCACCGGCCCCCTTGAAGTAATACACGCCCGGCGTATCGGTCTTGTTCGGGACGAAGGGTTCCTCTTCCAGCTTGCCGAAGCGCAGGCCCAACTGCTGGAAGCTCTTCTCGTCCAGTTCCTGGTCGCGAAAGACCACCACGGAGTAGTCCAGGAAGGCCTGGTAGATCGCGGTCCAGGTCGTCTCGTCCAGGTTGGCGAGGTCGACCCCGAAGATCTCGCACCCGAGGGCACCCGTGAGGGGCCGGATGTCGAGCTGGGATGCGTTGTCAGCGGCTTGTGGCTGCGCCATGGCGGTTATCCTCCGTCGGTCGGGTCAGTCGGCAGGTAGTAAAGGTCATATAAGTATAACAATATGACGAGCAGGGCAACTGTGGCAACTCCAGTCAAGTTTTCGCCCCGCCGGCGAGGGCAGATCCAGCTGCACCGTGGGCACCCGGGACGGGAATGCTGTGGGCTACGACTTGCTGTCGATCAACTGCGGTTCCGCACCGGGACTCGGATCCATCGCGGCATCGCCTTTCGCGGCGCGACTCGGATTGCGGCGGCCAGTAAAGACGGGCTGCTCACGGAGGCGGGCGAGACCATCGCCGTCGATGAGGTCCTCTGGGTGACCGACGCCGGTGCGCAGCCCTGGCCGCGCGAGGGCGGCCTGGCCGCGGATCGCCGCGGGTTTATTCGTGTCGATGCCGCGCTGCGCAGCCTGTCGCACCCCAACGTGTTCGCCACCGGCGATATCGCGAGCTTCGCCACTATCGATTTGCCCAAAGCCGGGGTCTATGCAGTGCGGCAGGGCCCGCTGCTGGCGGACAATCTGCTGCGCGCGGCCAAAGGGCAGCCGCTGCGCGACTATCGGCCCCAGCGGCACTACCTGATGCTGATTTCCACCGGCGAGCGCTACGCCGTTGCTGCCCGGGGCCGCTGGACCGCCGAAGGCGCCTGGGCCTGGCGGTGGAAAGACTGGATCGACCGGCGCTTCGTACAACGCTTCCAGCTGGGCTAGCCGCAGAAACCTCGCGGTGGGGTCACGTCATGAGCCCGCCGCGGGCCTATCCTGAACTCGTAGTCTCCCCACAGACTCCACTCAACGAAAAGACAGCCAACAATCCACCCCCGCAAACCATTAGCCCGCGCAAGCGGGCCTTTTTTTGGTCCCCTGACCCCATGATCAAGCCCGAGTGGTTTCCGGATATCCGCCCGTCTTTGGTGGGAGCGGCTTCAGCCGCGACAGCCCCCCTTCTTTGGGAGGAGCGGCTTCAGCCGCGATAACCTTGGCGATATTGCAACAGTGAGTTCAAGCCAGTCGCGGCTAAAGCCGCTCCCACCGGTGGCTTCATCCTGTTGGCCGCCCCTACCCGTCGGTGTCTGTCCACCGCAGTTCGGCCGCGGTTGCCGGGCCGACGCGGGTGACTTTGAGGCTCTTCGGAATTTCCGCCGCATCGGGTCCGGTCGGGATTCTTCCACCCATCACTTCCGCGTAGCGTTGCGGGTAGCGCGGTTGCCTTTCGGCTTCTGCGTAACCTTCGGGAAATATCGGCAGGTTGTTGGCCGGGTCGTACTTGTCGGTAGCGCCCAGGGTATGCAGTAACTCGTGCGTCATGATCACGCGATTGCTGCCGCGCATGCGCCGGCTGCCGAACAGGTGCACGATGCCGATGCGGCCTTCCTTCATGCCCAGTGAGTGGGGCAGGGCCATGCCGTCTACCGGATCGTGGTAGACGGCGAAGATGCGAATGTCCGGCGCCGGGCCTGGCTGATCAGCCAGCGCTCGCCAGGTCCACCACCGCAACTTCAGGCTCCACGCCATGACACTGAGCGGGTTGGCGGCTTCGGGAGGTAGCGGTGGCATACCGGTGGGCTCGCCGAGGTCCACGCGAATTGGCTGTTCGATGCCGACGCCGTAACGTGTGGCCTCGCGCGCGACGAAATCGGTCAGCGGGCTGAAGCTCTTGCTGGTCAGGCTTTCGACGTACTTCGCGGTGCCGGCGGCATCGCCGGCGACCACGGGGTAGACCGTGACCCACAGGGTCTCGTCCCAGCTCGTGGTGCGAGCCCGCCCGAGCCAGGTGCCTCCGAGCAGTGCAAGGGCCACGATGCCGAGACTCACCTGGCGCAGAACCCGCAATGCGTTGCCTCTGGCCATGATCGTCAGCCTAGCGGCCAGCGGGCCCGGAGACCGTGACGGGCTTGGGTTTCCCGGGGACATTCTGTTTCCCAGGGACATTCTGCGTTTCCCAGGGACATTCTGAAGACAGAATGTCCCTGGCGACGCGTACGCCGTTTTTTCTACGCAGGCCGCAGGATCCCATCTGCAGCCTCAATGTAGGGCACCCAGAGCAGGCCGAAAGCACGCACTTGCGTATCCGCAGCACGCGGGTTGATGCGCTGCTCTTTCAGCTCCTCGGTTTGTGCGTCGTAGGCATCCTCGAGATCGGCGACATCATCTTCGAAAGCCGTTTCCAGTTCGGCGAGCCGCGCCTGTACGCGCTGCACGGTCTGTTCCGCGCGCCGCACGTCTGCCGTCTCGCTGCCTATTCGCCCGGCCTTGCGCACGGCAGCACCGACTCGTGTCGCCGACGTGGTGGAGATCCGCTTGCGGCCGAGCACTGCACCAAGAATCGCCGCACCGAAAGACAATGCCGTGTCCAGCTTCTGCGTTTTGGCCTGTTCGGCCTGGCGCTCCATCGCCTGCTGGGCGCGCTGCAAGCGGTCCTCCAGCGTGGCAACCTTCTTTTCGTATCGTTCACGCAGTTTGGCGACCTTCAAATCGCGCTTCTCATTGCCCAGCTGTTGCAAACGAATTCGGAAATCACGCTCGCTCTCGGCGGGTTTGGAACTGACTTTCAACGCGGGGCTTTTGTAGAGAATCAGCGGACGGTTGGCCCGCACCCAGCGCTGCAGAGATTTTTCCCACTTCCGGTGGGCCTTGGCATCGCCCGCTGCACCGCTGATCTCAGCGAATGCCGCGTCCGGATCGGGCCGTTGGTCGAGTGCGCTGAGTTCCAGCTCAGATTCTTCCGCCAGGTCCCAGTCAATGTCGCCGATGGCGTCATCCACTTCGGCGACAAATACGCCGTCGCGCTGCTCGTGGACGTTCAGCCTGGCGTTCTGGTAGCCGGCCTCCCACGCACCCAGGATGCGCGGGTAGTAGACCAGCCGCTCGCCGTGCTCCGGGTGTTCGGCCGGGTCGGCAAATAATTGCTTCACCGACGGGTCGAGGACCGGGCGTTGCTGGGCGGCCGGGCGCGCCGGCGGGGTGGCCGCGGCGGGGCCGGACGGTGCCGAAGCCGCTGCAGATTCGGGACCTCGCAGCCGCCGCAGCTGGTCGCGGGTCAGCGGACCGGCCAGGTAGGACATGACCCACCGCGTTTCCATCAGGACCGGCTCGCGCTCGTGCACGTTGTGCAGCAGGAAACGCCGTTTGCCGAGACCGGACAGCACGTCGTCGAGGCGGTCCAGGGGCAGGTGCTCACTGCCGGCGGCACCTTCCAGTCCTTCGCGCACCCGCGCCTTGTCGCGTTCGGTTTGCAGGCGGCCGATGCACCAGGTGCCCGTGTTGGACAAGGCCTTGTAGTCCAGGTCTACCGGGTTCTGGGTTGACAGCACCAGGCCCAGCCCGAAGGCGCGCGCCTGTTTGAGCAGGGTCAGGAAGAGCGTCTTCGACGGCGGGTTCGCCACCGGCGGCAGGTAGCCGAACAACTCATCCATGTACAGGATCGCGCGCAACGAGCCGCTGCCGGGCTGCCGGCGCATCCACGCCACCACTTCGGCGAGCAGCATGGTGACGAAGAACATGCGTTCGGCATCGCTGAGGTGGGCAATGGACATTACCGATACGCGCGGCTTGCCGCTGGCGGTGTACAACAGGCCGTCGATGTCCAGCGGTGGACCTTCCAGCCACGCTTCGAAACCCGGCGCAGCGAGCAGGTTGTTCAGCCGCATCGCCAGCGCAAAACGGTCTCTGGGCGGGAAAAAGCTGTCGAGATCCATCACGCCGACACGGTCGAAGCCGGGTTGCTGAATGGCGCCGATCAGGGCCGGCAGGTCGAGGCTGCGGCCTTCCTGCCACGCGCGATCGAGGACCGTTGAAAGGAGGATGTGCTCCGGGCTGGTAATCGGGTCGGCCTTGACGTCCAGCAGGGTCAGCAGACCCGTGGCCGCGCTTTGCACCCGTTCGCGCTGCAGGTCACGGTCGTCGCGCAGTTCGGGTGGCGGCGGGCTGAATTCGCGCAGCACCGAGATCGGCGTGCCCATCGCGCTGCCGGGGGTATAGATCGCGAAATCGGCGGCCTGGCGCAGCGCCTTGATGCGAGCGGGTGTCTGTCCCCAGGACGCGAGGCCGTCTTTCCAGAGCTTGGCGAGCGTGGCCGCGTATTCTGCGGGCGCCTCGCCGCGTTCGGCGGCGGCCCGCGGATCGACCCACGGCTCGAAATCCTTGGCTCTCAGCTGCGGGAAGGTCAGCAGCAGGTTGCCCATGTCGCCCTTCGGGTCGATGGCAATGACGGGCACGTGATCCAGGGCCGCTTCTTCGATTATGGCCACGCCGAGACCGGTCTTGCCGCTGCCGGTCATGCCGATGATTGCCGCGTGGGTCGTCAGGTCCTTCGAGTCGTACAGGACAGTTTCTGCCGTCGTCTCGCCAGAATCCGCGTCGACCCGCCGACCGAGATAGAACGCACCAAGTTTTTCGTAGTCTTGCATATTACGTCTCCACCAGGATCACCAGCACGGTGCTGCTAGCAGCCCGATAACGCCTTCCTCTCCACCAGGATCACCAGCACGGTGCTGCTAGCAGCCCGATAACGCCTTCGCCGACGTCCCACCCTACCGGCACCATCAATCTGGTTTTTCCAGCTTGTTCAAGTCGATTTTCAGTCCCGGGCGTGACCGCTGCACCCACGCTGCGTCGGATCGGGTCAGGCGCTCGCTGAAAGCTTCGGCCGCATCCGGTTCGCCATGTACCAGGCAGACCGGGGGCCGGTTGGCGAAGCCCTCGTACCAGCGAATCATATCGTCCTGGTCGCCATGGGCTGACAGCCCGCCAACCGTGTGAATCTTCGCGCGCACCTTGATCGTCTCGTGGTGAATGCGCGCGTAGTCGTGACCGTCTACCAGGCGCCGGCCCAGCGACCCGCGCGCCTGGTAGCCGACGATAATGACCTGGCATTCCGGCCGCCACAGGTTGTGCTTGAAGTGGTGGAGGATGCGTCCGCCGGTGCACATGCCGCTGCCGGCAATGACGATGGTGCCGCTCTTCATCTGGTTGATTCGCCGCGACTCGTCGGCGCTGCGCGACATGCCGAGGTTGGGCAGCAGTCTGGCCTGCTGGTTGCGTTCGTGCAGGCGCGTGGCCTCGCTGTCGTAGAGCTGAGGATAGCGTCGGTACACGTCGGTGGCTTCGATGGCCATTGGGCTGTCCAGGTAAATCTGCCACCGCCCAAGTTGCCATTCGTCGTAGTGCTTGCTGAACTGGTACAGCAGTTCCTGGCTGCGGCCAACCGCGAAGGCCGGAATCAGCACGTTGCCCCGGTGATGATCCGCCTCGGCAATGATCTCGGCGATTTCGGCGATAGTTTCCGCGCGGTCGCGATGCTGGCGGCCGCCGTAGGTGCTCTCCATCATCACCAGGTCAGCCTCGGCAATCGACTCGGGATCGTTCAGTATCGGGGTGCCGTACTGGCCCAGGTCGCCGCTGAAGACCAGCTTGCGCCGGGTGCCCTTTTCCTCGATCGCCACCTCGACGATGCACGAGCCCATGATGTGCCCGGCATCGCGAAAAGTGATCTCGACGCCCGGTGCCACCTGCTGTGGCTGGCCGTAGGGCACGGCTTGCATCTGCATGCAGGCCTGCTCTGCATCTGCCTCGTTGTACAGGGCTTTGATGGGCTTCAATCCCTTTCGGGCACGTTTCCGGTTTTCGTTCTCGGCATCGCGCTCGCCCAGGCTGGCCGAGTCTTTCAGCATAATCCAGCCGAAATCGCGGGTGGCCGGGTGCGCGTAAATGGGGCCGGTGAAACCGCGTTTCACGAGCAGGGGCAGCCGGCCCGAGTGGTCGATGTGGGCGTGGCTCAGGACCACCGCATCGACGTCCGACGGGGTGAATGGAAAGGGATCGCGATTGCGGGCCTCCGCCTTGCGCCCGCCCTGGATCATTCCGCAGTCGAGCAGCACGCGCCGGCCCCCCACGTGCAGGATATGGCAGGAGCCGGTGACTTCGCCGGCAGCACCAAAAAGTTCCAAGTGCATGATGTTAAAACCTATATTTTCTGAGGATCGCTCGTCCGCGCGTCGTTATGGTTCTGCTAGACTTTGTGTCGCCAACAATAATAGCTGTTCATAACGGGGAGATTATCAATGTCTGTTGCAAGAACCACCGAGATCGTGGCGAGTTCGCCCGAAGGCTTCAAGGCTGCCATGAAGGCGGGTATCGCCCGTGCGACGAAAACGCTGGACAACGTGAGCGGCGCCTGGATTCAGGACCAGGAGCTCGTGATCGACGACGGCAAGATCAAGGAATACCGGGTCCGCATGAAAGTGACCTTCGTGCTGAAAGGCTGACTCATACACAAAAACTAGAGGAGACAAGCCAATGTCCAAGCTAGACACCATCGAGGGCATCGGGCCCGCGCTCAGCGAGAAGTTTGCCGCCGCCGGCATCAAGACCTGTGACAACCTGCTGGAGGCTGGCGCCAGCAAAGCCGGCCGTGCGGAAATCGCCGAAAAGGCCGGGGTTTCGGAATCCCAGGTTCTGAAGTTCGTGAATGCGGCCGACCTGATGCGCATCAAGGGCGTTGGCGGCGAGTACGCCGAATTGCTGGAATGCGCCGGCGTGGATACCGTGCCGGAACTCGGTCAGCGGAATGCAGGGAACCTCACCGCGAAACTGACGGAAATCAATGTCGAGAAGAAGCTGGTGCGCGCGCTGCCGTCGGAGTCGCAGGTCAGCGAGTGGATCGCCCAGGCGAATAGCCTGCCGAAAGTGGTCGGCCACTGAGATCCGGATATAACGTGGCGGTCGCAGCAGCGACCGCCACGTCTTTCTGTAAGCGGCTGCAACGGTCGACGAATTACCAGCCGATCAGTCGGCCGTCTTCGTAGTTCAGGAACTGCCCGTTGTTCTCCGGGGTCAGTCCGTCTATCACCTCGATCATCTTGGCAACGGACTCCTCCGGCTCGATGGCATTCGGCAATTTCATACCCGGCGTTGTATTCACCGACCCGGGCGACAGCAATACCGTTGTGATGCCTTTCTTCGTTGTCTCGAACGACAAGATATACATGTACATGTCGAGTGCAGCCTTGCTGCCGCGGTAGCTGTACATCATCGGCATCTTCGGGCCTTCGGCGAAGGAACCCGCCTTGCTGGACATCATGATGATCTTCTTCTGGTCTGACGCTGCCACGCTGGACATGAAGGCCTGTGCCAGTTTCAACGGCGCCAGTGCATTGACTTCGAAGCTCTGTCGCGCCATTTCGAAGTCGATGCCTTTCACACGTTGAAAAGCCGTCTTGTAGCGCGGCGTGATGGCTGCGTTGCTCAGCAGAATGTCGATGGGCTGGTCTGCATAGGCTGCTGCCAGAGCTTCGATGCGGGCGTGATCCGTGACGTCGAGCTGCTCGACCACGACATTGTCGTGGTCGGCGGCCAGGGCATTCAATTCCTCGGCAGCCTCGGGTTTTCTCGCCGTGGCGATCACGTTGTAGTCACGTTCGGCAAACTGGCGGACGAACTCCAGCCCAATGCCGCGATTGGTGCCGGTGATCAGGACCGTGGGCCGGTCGGGGTTCAATTCCGCAGCCACCACGGCGGGCTCTGCCACCTGCTCCGTGGCTTGCGCAGCACCAGTGCTTTCAGGCTCCGCAGGCGGCGCAGGCGTTTCCGCCGGTTGATTCGGGCCACCGCACGCAGCGGTCGTGGCGACTATGAATACCAGTGCAATTGCGGACGTGAGCCTGTGCCCCATAAAGGCCTTCCTTTGCCCGGGATGTGCCGGGCGTTGATTGTCGAAGCGGCATTCTGCCACGCCGGGCGTCTCGCCCGGCGGCTTGCTGCAGGGAGCCTGAATCTGCGGCCGCCCGATGAACGAATCTTCATTTATCTGGAGCGGTTCCCGGGGGGTATCCTCTGGGCACCGGGGTAGAATCTGGTCCAGGCAACCGGGGTGGACATGGAACAGGCGAGCGACAAATCGACAGAGGGCAACGCCTTCGTGGCCGAGCTGCTGGAGCGAGGCGCATCCGGCTACGCAGGCTACGCCACCAACCTGATGCTCGAAAAAGTGCCTGACGCGAAGCAGCGCTACCAGCCCGACGCCTTCGCCACCTGGAAGACCTACATGACCCAGCGGATCCTGGAACTGGCCGCTGCGATCGGCACCGGGGAACCCCTGCTGTTTTCCTCGCGAGTGATGTGGTCACGCAAGGCGTTTCTGGCGCGTAATCAGCAGGAAGACGATCTCGCCGTTAGCCTCAGTGCGTTGAAAGACGTGCTTGCTGACAACCTGCCTGGCTCCGCCGGCAAGGAGGCTGTGGACTACGTTGAGCAGGCGCTCGACACTTTGTCTACCGCTCGCCCCGAGCTGGAAGAATCGGAACTTGATCCGCAGCAGCCCCACGACCGGCTCGCACTGCGCTACCTGCAGGGCGTGCTCGAGGGTAATGGCGCAGCGGCAATCAATGACGTGCTGGATGCGGCCAAACACGATATGACGCCGATGGAGATTTACCTGCAGGTACTGCTGCCCGCGCAGCGAGAAGTCGGCCGGCTCTGGCACCTTGGTGATATGACGATTGCCGAAGAGCACCTGGTCACTTTTTCCACCCAGCGGGCGATGGCAGCTCTCGTGCAATCGATTCCGCCCGAGAAGTTCAACGGCAAGACCTTGGTGGCTGCCGCCGTGGCCGGGAACGTGCACGATATTGGTCTTCGCGCGGTCAGCGACGTGTTCCAGCTGGCCGGCTGGCGCACGATTTTCCTCGGCGCCGACGTGCCGATGCAGGACCTGCCGTCAACGCTGACTTTCTTCGATGCCGATCTGCTGATTCTGACCGCTGTCATGGGCACCCAGTTGCCGCGCGTGCGTTACACAATCAGCGCCGTGCGCGACCGCACCGCGCGCGATGTAAAGATTTTGGTGGGCGGTGCCGCCTTCGATGAAGCGCAGGACATCTGGCGAAAGGTGGGCGCCGACGGCTACGGGCCTACCATTGACGAGGCGCTGGCAGTCGGCCGACAGCTGGTCGGACTCTGACATGTGGCAGTTTCGGGGCCAGGGGCGCCCCGCGTTTGCTCTGGATCCGGGGCCCGGCCAGGAGTCGGTGTGGGACTATCCGCGCCCGCCGGCTCTGGCGGCGGATCCGCGGCGCGTTACGGTGCGCTACCGCGACCAGGTGATTGCCGATACCACGGCGGCCGTGCGCATACTCGAAACTGCCAGCCCACCGACCTTCTACATTCCCTCTGAAGATGTCCGCCAGGAATGGCTGGAGGCATCTCGGCATCACACCTATTGCGAATGGAAGGGCGCTGCGACCTACTGGAGCTTCGTGCACGGCAAGCTGCGCGGCGAAGACATCGGCTGGTCCTATCCGTCGCCGAGCGAGACCTTCGCGAGCATTGCCGGATACTTCAGCTTCTACCCGTCACGGGCGGAGTGCTACGTGGACGAAGAACGGGTGCGCCCGCAGCCCGGCGGTTTCTACGGCGGCTGGGTCACCGACGAGATTGTCGGGCCCTGCAAGGGCGAGTCCGGTACCGGCGGCTGGTAACGTAACTTCCCGGGATCTCCGGTAGGAGCGGCTTTAGCCGCGATTCCTTTCCCGCAGCGGCAGGCGTCCGCTCGCAGCCGATCGCGGCTGGTCGCTCTCGCACATCCTTGTGCTTCGCGACATCAGGTCGTCCTGACCAAGCAAGCCGCTCCTACCGTGGGAAAAGATCGAGGTTGCTCCGGGTTCCAGTCGGCGGTAACAGCAGAACGTCCCCCATAGATCACTACGTCTTGGGACCTGCCAGGCAGTTGTCCCAGTAAGGCGCGTCGCCGAAGCGTGCTGCCAGGAAATCCACCAGCGTGCGGACCCGTTGCGGCAAAAAGTGCGTGGCGGGATAGACGGCCCACACGTCAAGCCTTTGCCATTGATACTCCGTCAGCACAGGCACCAGCTCGCCCGCTTCGACGGCCCGGTAGACGATGAAGCTTGGCTGCAGAATGATGCCCATGCCGGCAATGGCGGCGTCGCGCAGGAACTCACCGTTGTTTGCACGCAGCCTGGCTGGCACGCGCACCGAGTGCGACTTGCCGTTCGGACCAATGCAGGTCCAGCCCGACTGCGGTGCGTTCGAGTATTCAAGGGCCTGGTGCCGCGCGAGCGCTGCAGGTGTTTCCGGCGTGCCGTGCGTTGCCCACCAGTCGGGACTTGCCAGCACTGCGTGCTGCACGCAGGTTAGTCGCCGGGCCGCGAGCTGCGAGTCGGCGAGACGGGCGATGCGAATCGCTAGCTCGAAACCTTCTGCCACGAGATCGACCTGCCGGTCGTTGAGATCGATGTCGAGTTCGACGGCCGGGTGCAGCCGCGTGAATTCGCGCAGCGCCGGGCCGAGGTGCTCGATACCGAAAGATAGCGGGGCGGCAAGCCGGATTCGCCCGGACACCGAGCCGCTGGCCCCGCGCACGGTGCAGTCCGCATCGTCTGCCGCAGCCAGGATGTCGCGGACGCGCTGGTAGTAGGTCTGGCCGGCATCCGTCAGCGTCATGGTGCGGGTGGTGCGGGTCAGCAGCCGCACGCCGAGGCGCCGTTCGAGTTCGGCCAGCCGCCGGCTGACGGCGGATTTGGCCACGTCGAGCTGGTCGGCCGCGCCGGTCAGGCTGCCCGCGTCGACGATGCGAACGAAGACCTCCATTTCGTCGAAACGATTCATTGTGCTAAATAATAGAACAATAAATTCTATTAATCACTGTTTGTTGGATTCTCAAGAACTGAAAGAATGACTCCCATCGCGAGCGGCCCCGGGGCCGAATTGACTCAGGACACCACGGAGTGTGGACGATGAACACTGCAAATCATTCAACGGTCAATGCAGCCGAGGCCCGCGCGCGCGGTGTCGACGCGGTAATCGCCGGGCAGCCGGCCATGGACGGTGCCGGCGTCAAGCTCACGCGCATTATCGGTTCGCCCCAGCTCAACCACGCCGATCCGTTCCTGCTGTTCGACGTGTTCGAATCGGACCAGCCTGGTGACTACATCGCCGGATTCCCGTCGCACCCGCACCGCGGCTTCGAGACGGTGACCTATATGCTGGCCGGCAAGATGGAGCACCGGGACAGCGTGGGCAATCGCGGTGTCATCGAGACCGGTGGCGTGCAGTGGATGACCGCGGCGCGCGGCATTATTCACTCCGAAATGCCCAGGCAACAGGATGGCCTGTTGCGCGGGGTGCAGCTGTGGGTGAACCTGCCGGCACGACTGAAGATGTCGGCGCCCGGTTACCGCGAATTCGCGGCCGACGAAATACCCGCTGAGCAGCGCGACGGCGCCCGGCTGCGGGTCGTCGCGGGTCAAACCGCTGCCGGTATCGCGGGCCCGGTGCAGGGAGTGGTGACGGAACCGCTGTTCCTGGACGTGCAGGTGGAACCGGGTGCGTGCTTCACCGAGGCACTGCCAGCCAGCCACCGCGTAATCCTGTACGTCGTGGAGGGCGAACTCACTGCTGCAGGTCAAAGCAGTGTGGCCGCCAGGCAGCTAGCGGTGCTTGGTCCAGGAGACCGGCTTGGCGTTCAGGCCGGCGCAGATGGCGCCCGCTTCCTGCTGGTTGCCGCGCTGCCGCTGAATGAACCGGTCGCTCGCGGCGGCCCGTTCGTGATGAACACGCGCGAAGAAATTCACCAGGCATTCGAAGACTACAAGGCCGGGCGCTTGCTGATTGCACCCGCGACACAGGAGTAAGAAATCATGGGGTTACTGGTTGACGGCAAGTGGCACGACAGTTGGTACGAAACGAAGAGTTCGGGCGGGCGTTTCATACGTTCCGAATCGCAGTTTCGCAACTGGGTGACGGCAGACGGTGCGCCGGGGCCGAGTGGCGAGGGCGGCTTCAAAGCGGAGCCGGGTCGCTATCACCTGTACGTGTCGCTGGCGTGCCCGTGGGCGCACCGCACCATCATCTATCGGCGGCTGAAGGGTTTGGAAGCAATAATCTCTATGTCGGTGGTCAACGCTTACATGGGCTCCGAAGGCTGGACCTTTGAACCCGGTGCCGGTGTGGTGCCCGATGAGGTCAACGAAGCCTCGCGGCTGCACGAGATCTACACGAAAGCTGGCCCGGATTATTCCGGCAGGGTGACGGTGCCGGTGCTTTGGGACAAGCAACGCAACACAATAGTTTCCAACGAGAGCGCAGAAATAATTCGCATGCTCAATACGGCCTTTGATGGAGTTGGTGCCAAGGCTCTCGACCTCTACCCTGCTGAACTGCGCGCCGAGATTGACGAGCTGAACGATTTTATTTATCCAAACGTGAACAACGGGGTGTACAAGGCTGGTTTTGCAACCGAGCAGGCGCCATACGAGGAAGCCGTGCGTGCGCTCTTCGATGCGCTGGATCAACTCGACGCACGCCTCGCCGACCGCCGGTACCTGACCGGCGACGCGGTCACGGAGGCGGATTGGCGCTTGTTCACCACGCTGGTGCGCTTCGACGCGGTCTACGTCGGACACTTCAAGTGCAACCTGCGCGAGCTTCGCGACTACCCGAACCTCTGGGGCTACCTGCGCGACCTTTACCAGCAGCCTGGCGTTGCTGACACCGTGGACCTCGCGTACATCAAGGATCACTACTATCGCAGCCAGGTGGCGGTGAACCCGACGGGTGTCGTGCCGGTGGGCCCCACACTGGACTTCGATGCGCCCCACGGCCGGCAGCGGTTGACGGAGGCAGGTGACGCGGCCGCCTGACCGTCGACTGGCAAAAATTTCCCGGTAGGAGCGGCTTCAGCCGCGATTCTTCCCCTCTAAACACGGGTGCGTAATTCAACCAGATCGCGGCTGAAGCCGCTCCTACGAACACCGGCAACAATTGGTGTCTGACACCATCTACACTCCGGGGATGGGCGCCTGGATCAACTTGACGGCAGACGACGGCCACACGCTGGCCGCTTACGAAGCAAGGCCGGACGGCGATGGCCGGGGCGGGTTGGTGATGATCCAGGAGATCTTCGGCCTGACTGACCAGATGCAGCGCTGCGCAGACCGATATGCGCAGGCCGGCTATCACGTGGTGTTGCCGGCGTTGTTCGATCGCGTCGAGCCAGGGCTGGTCCTGGGTTATACGGAGTTCGAACGTGGCGGCAAGACCGCCATGTCCGTGCCGCCGCCGCAGATGCTGATGGACGTGGCTGCGGCTCGCGAAGCCGTAAAGCCCGCCGGGCAGACGGGCATCATCGGCTACTGCTGGGGCGGTACCGTTGCATACATGGCAGCCAGCGGCCAGCTTGTTGACTGCGCGGTGGCCTATTACGGCGGCGGCATCGGCCGGTTACTGGAACGCATGCAGCCGAAGGTGCCGGTGCAATACCATTTCGGTGCCGACGACGGCTTCATCCCGCCGGATGTGATCGAACAGATCAGGTCGGCCGACCCCAGCGGCGAGTTCTACATTTACGAAGGCGCCGGCCACGGTTTCAACTGCGACGATCGCGATAGCTTCCATGCAGAAGCTTCCCGGTCGTCGGAGAAGCGCAGTCTCGCGTTCATGGCCCGCTATCTTCGGTAGAAGCGTGGTGGTGGTGCTAAACAAAACGGCCTGGTAGGAGCGGCTTCAGCCGCGATTCTGCCTTCCGGAGCGGCCCATCGGCGCGATTCTGCCTTCCGGAGCGGCCCATCGGCGCAATTCGGGAATCGCGGCTGAAGCCGCTCCTACCAGGGCTGTTATTCTTTCGTCTGGCTGCGCATCGACGCGCGCTTCTTCCTGACCACTTCTTTGCGACGTTCCCTCGCTTCTTCGTAGAACTCGTCCCAATCGTCGTCTACGTCCTTCTCGAACAGGTCTTCGATGTAGACCATGGCGGTTTTGGGTGACTCGGCCCAATGGATGTAGCGCCAGCCTTCATCCGTATTGCGGAGCACCGCGCTGACCCGTACAGACTCGCCGATTGCGTTCGACATCACGCGCTTCATGTGAAAGCGCATTTCCCAGATGGCGATGGCCAGGTCCGGCCCGATCTGCTTGACCTGAACGTTGAACATGTCCTCGCGGATGGCTTCGACAATGGGATTTGGCCGCGGCGGGTCGAGATAATCGTTCAGCCGGTCCCAGCCCACGAACCACTGCGCCTGTTCCTCCGCCAGGTAAGTCGGGTAGGGCTCGTTCGGATCCCACAATTCCAGCACCGTGGCGTAGTCCTGGGAATTCCACCGCTCGGCCGTTTCCATGACCACTGCGGTGACGCCGGCTTTGACATCCGGATCAACCTCGATGTCGACCAGGGGCAGGACCGTCTTATGCGCTCCCGCAAAGCTTGCCGGCGCTGCAAGCAGCATCAGGCAA
>CAZTIB010000172.1:0-14078 GCA_964613615.1 uncultured Chromatiaceae bacterium | reverse complement strand
GGCAATGATTAGAAGAACGGGTTTCGCCGTCGTACTGGTTTCGGTACTCGCTGCACAGTCTCACGTTGCCCGGGCTCAGGAATCCGATTCTCAGGCCTCCGATTCCCTGTGGAATTTCTACGTAGGTGCCGGCCTCGGCGTTTCGAAAATTGACAACACGGCCTGCGATGCGCTGAAAGGCGTGAACCTGAGTACGCAGCAAGACTGCGACGACAAGGACACCGGGTGGAAGGTCTATGCCGGCTGGAAGCCCCTGAAAAACTTTTCTTTCGAAGCAGGCTACGTAGACCTTGGCGAAACCACGGCCAAGGGGGGCAATACCAACCTAAAAGCCGAGGCCGACGGCGGCTTCATCGCGGCCCTGGCATTTGTACCGGGCATGGAGCGTCTTGGCCTGTTCATCAAGGGCGGCGCGTTTTTCTATCAGGCCAAGCTGTCCGGGCGCCTTGCCGGCCAGCCCATTGGTCCGATCCTGCAGTCACTGGGCGCGGACAAGGAAGAAGACGATACGGGGGGGTTCTATGGGGTCGGCTTTCGACTGCCGTTGAACGACAACCTGCAGATGAGCGTGGAATTTGAGCGCTTCCTCGATGTGGGCGACGACAACATCTTCAGCGGCGGCCAGACCGACGTGGATCTTTACTCTGTGGGCGCCGTCTGGATGTTCTGACTACCCGGCGCCTGAAGAATGGTGCCGGAGATAGGAGTCGAACCTACGACCTTCGCATTACGAATGCGCTGCTCTACCAACTGAGCTACTCCGGCCCGGGCGCGGCGCAGTATAGATAATGGGTGAATACCCGGCAATGCTCCGGGCGTCTCAGCTGCGGCGGTTGCGAACCCGAATTACCACCTCGATGCTTTGCGCCTCAGTGCCCTCGGGCAATGACGGCAGACGGCTCACCTCAAGATCTTTGGCCACTACGTCCAGCAGTTCGCCGGTATCTTCGTTATATATGTGGTGGTGGGCGCCGGTCGTTGAGTCGTAGAACAGGCGCGACGGGTCAACCGCGACTTCACGCAGCAGGCCCTGCGCCGAAAACAGGTGCAAGGTGTTGTAGACGGTTGCCTTCGACACCCGGCTGCCCGCTTCCCGTAGCAGCGAAATCACCTGATCCGCCGACAGGTGGCAGGGCCCTGCCAACATCAGTTCGGCAATCTCCAACCGCTGAGGCGTCGGCTTCACGCCGTGACACGCCAGGCGATGGGCAAGGCTTTCTCGTTGCGATTTCAGCTGTTTAGCCCCCGTTTAGACGCAGTCTATTGTACCTGTGCCGTTTCCGGCCTGTAAAACCTCCGAGCACGGAGTCAGCGATTTCTGCCCAGATTAAGTCGAATCGCCGCTGGGCTGGGCCTCGACCGGCCGCTAGCTTGAGCGTTACGCCCTTAGTGACCCTGGTGGAAGGAACGCTCAATGCCCACCCTGCAGATTCCACGCCCGCCGGCCGGACTGACACTGCTGGAGCTGTTAGCCGCCGTTGCCGTGGGCACAATACTGCTAACGGTGGCCGTTGCCGGTTTTCGTCATCTCTTGCTGGAAGCACGAATGACGGCGGCCGTGAATGCGCTGGTGCGCGACCTGCACCTGGCCAGGCAGGCGGCCAATCTGCGCGGGCGAACCGTCGTGCTGTGCCCCGGCGCGATGGCCACCATATGCCCACCCAGCGGCAGCTGGCAGGACGGCTGGGGCGTGGTCGCACCGGGTCACCCGCCCGGCGCCGATACCGCCATCGTGCTGGCGATACGCGGGCGCCCGGCCGGCGTTGAACTGCAGAGCAACCGCGCGGCCTACGAGTTCCGGCCATTCACCCGACGCGACACCAACGGCACCATCGGTTTTTGCGACAGCCGTGGCTCGGCCGCGGTACGCGCGGTGGTCATCAGCCACACCGGCAGGCCACGCCTTGCCTCCAGCGCCGAAGCCAGAGCAAGAATCAAGTGTTAGTCATAAGCCACTGTGAGCAATATGTAAACCTAGTTTCGCGCCCGGGAAAAGACCACTTGTCCGGTCAATTTCCCCCGCAGCGCCCACGCCGGCACACTGTCTGCAAATGGGAAAGATGCACTCAGAAGGCGTCACCCTGGTGGAGCTCATGGTCACCTTGGCGGTCGCTGCCGTCGTCCTGTCGTTCGGGATTCCGACCTTTACGGACTTCCTCCAGAACAATCGCATGACTGCCGCGGCCAACGACCTGGTCTCGTCGATGCACCTGGCAAGAAGCGAGGCACTGCAACGCAGGGTCACGGTCGTGGTCTGCGCGAGCAGCGATGCGAATGCCCCCAACCCCAATTGCGATGCAGCCGCCGATTTCGGCGCCGGCTGGCTGGTTTTCGCCGACGCCAACGCGAACGCGCAGCTTGAAGGGGGCGAAGTGTTAATCAACGCCCGGCCCGCACTGCCGGCGATGATCGCCGACAACAGCGCGCTGGCCGGCGGCGGCTTCCCCGTCTACGTCGCCTTTGCTGCTAACGGCTTTCGCACAGATCTCGCCGGGATCGCGGCCGGCGTCACGGATTTGCAGCTCTGTGATCCGCGCGGCGACCAGACGATCAGTGGCGGTCTCGCAGCCGGACGCTGGGTGCGGATATCGGCCACGGGCCATCCGCGCGTGTTCGCCGAGCACGGGCTGGTCCAGGGTCCGGATAACCCGCTGGGGGGTTGCTAAGCCATGATGCGTCGGCAGATGGAGGGATTCACACTTGTAGAGGTTCTCGTCTCCCTTGTTGTGTTGTCTGTCGGCCTGCTGGGCATCGCTGCGCTGTACGTCGAAAGCCTGAAAGCTGGCCGGACCTCACTGAACCGGATTACCGCCATCACGCTGGCTGCGGACATGGCAGACCGGATTCGCGCTAACCGCGACGCCGGAGTGGCCTACGCAGGCGTGGGCCCGGGTGCTGACAATGACTGTGTCAACGGCGTGGCTGCATGCACGGCGGCCGAGCTGGCCGCCGACGACTGGTTCACCTGGAACCAGGATGTGGTCGCCCGGCTGCCGGGCGATCCAACGGCCACGATCGCGGTAGCCAATGCACCACCGCTGACGCAGTTCACGATTACCCTCAACTGGCCGGAAACCGGCCAGGAAGAACCAGCCCAATACCGGTTGGTCACGCAGGAGTTCACCGGCCCATGAACCCCTCGAGACATCGCGGTATGACGCTGGTGGAGATGATGGTCGCCATGGCCATCGGCACCATCCTGATCGGCGGCGCCATCACCGTATACATTGAAAGCCGTTCCAGCTTCCGCACGGCCGACAGCCTCGCGCGGCTGCAGGAAAATGTTCGCTTCGCACTAGACTCCCTGGAGCCCGACATCCAGCTGGCGCGCTACTGGGGCCGAACGAACGTACCCGGCCTGATCAACACCGCGGGAATCGTGGTGAGCTGTGCCGGGGCGACCAACCTGGAGGCCACTGCGTTCGCAATGCAGGTCAACGCGCCGGTGGAAGCGCGCGATGACAACTACGATCTGGACTGCACCGGCCGCAATCCGCGCGCCGATTCCGACGTGCTGGTGCTGCGCCACGCGGGCGCGCGCGATACCAGCGCCGAGCTGACCGTGGGCCGGGTGCAGGTGGAAAGCAACATCAACGGCGGCGATTTGTTCGACGACGCTGTGCTGCCGGGGCGTGAGAACGGCGTGGTCAGAGATGTGGTGGTAAACGCTTATTACATTGGCGAGTCCACCTTCGACGCGAACGTGCCCGCGCTGCGCCGGCTGACGCTGGTCGACGGCGGCGCCAGCGGCCGGCTGGACGACCAGGAAGTGATTCCCGGGGTGGAGAACCTGCAGGTGCAGTTCGGCCTCGACACCACCGGTAATCAGCAGGTTGACCGCTATGTCGACGGCGACCATCCCCTGGCTGCCCCGGGCGCGGCCGCGCGCGTGATTGCGGTGCGCCTGTGGATACTGGTGCGGTCGGAAACGGACGAGACGGGCCAGGGCTTCAGCGACAACCGTGTCTACCAGCCTGCAGACGCGGACCTCGCACCAATACAACCAGGTGTCACCGACGGCTACCCGGATAGCTTCCGGCGCGTCGCCGTCAGCAAGACGGTCTTCCTGCGCAACAGCAGCGGTGGAGTTGAAGGTGTCTAGAAAACTACCCCCGGCACAAACAGGCGCGGCACTGGTGGTGGGCCTGGTCCTGCTGCTCGTACTGACACTGCTGGCAGTGTCGACCATGCGCACCGCAGCGCTGGAATTGCTGATGGCCGGCAACACTCAGTATCGCGAAAACGCCTTTCGCCTGGCGGAAGCCGGACTTGCCGATGCCGAGGGCCAGGCACCGGGGCTGGTAATTCCGGCGACCGGCTGGACCACGGATCTCGGCGCGGTGCGGATAGACGACCTTGACGGTGAATACCAAGCCACCATCACTTTCCTCGACGAAGGCGAGGTCTACAGCGGCTACAGCTCGTCTGAATTCCAGTTTTTTCACTACCAGATCGACGCCACGGGGCGCACCGATCAGCGCGGCGCGCGCTCCACACAGTCACAAGGCCTGGTTCAGGTCAATCTGCGCAGCCCGGAATAGAGCGTTATGAGGCACAGAAGATGCACCAGTCCCTGACCCGCCTGTTTGCCGGCATGCTGATGCTGGCCACCATCCTGCTCGTCTGGAACCAGGTGGCAGTGGCCGCGCTGGTGATTCGCGAAACTCCGCTGGAATTGCGGACTGCCGACGTACCCCTCTGGCAGCTGAATATCGGCCGGCTCGCCGTGCGGCGCTGCGCCGACTGCCCAGTCAGCTGGTTGCGCGTCGACGAGGCCACCCGCTATGAAGTTTCCACCGCCGGGCAGGTCGAGCGCGCGGAGTTCGTGCAAAAAGCCGGTGAACCGGCAGGCCGCGCGGGCGTGATCACTCTGTTCCTGGAACCGGGCGCGGAATATGTGCGGCGGCTTCGCCTGTCGCCACGCAGGGGCAGCTGAGTCATGGTCACCCGGAGATTTGTCGACACCACCGGAGCCTCCCTGCTGAGGACCCTGGCCCTGGCGCTGCTTGCGAGCGTGGCGAACGCCGACGATACCGAACTCTTTGTCACCGGCTTCGATGCGCCGGCGAGCTGCAATATTCCGAACGTGCTGTTCATTGTCGACAACTCCGGCAGCATGGGTGCGCAGGTTGAAACCCAGGTCAGCTGGGACCCACAACAGAGCTTCGACGGCTGCTTCGACGCCAACACGATTTATTACACGCAGACCGGCGAGCTGCCAGAGTGCGGCGCGACCCAGAACTTCCCGAAAGCGGACAATTTCTGTGCGGCCGCTGACGAACGCCTGGCCCTCGTGGGCCGCTATGACAATCTCTACCGCGGCTGGGACGCTGACCGCGAGCGATGGCTGACGCTGGAAGAGTTCGTTGCCGGTGACGGCGAGCCCGCCCCGCCGCCCTTCCCGGTGGATTGCGAAATGGATCGCGGCCTCCACGGCAACGGCACGTCCGGCGAGGTCTTTGCGGCAGACGGCGCGACCGGGCCGTGGGCTGGCACAAATGCCAACGAACCAGCCTGGGCATCTGCAAGTAATGTCACAATTTTCGACGGTAACTGGTTGAATTGGAATAGTAATCCTCCAACTGTTACCAAGACGCGCCTGGAAGTTGTACAGGAAGTCACGAACACGGTCATCGACAGCATGGATTCGATGAACGTCGCCATCATGAACTTCAACGATGTCGAAGGGGGCCCGGTCATCCAGGCCATGGCAGACCTTGCGACCTCCCGCGAGGCAGCCAAGACCGTGATCAACGGCCTGATGCCAGACGGTTCCACGCCGTTGTCGGAGACCCTGTACGAGGCCGGGCAGTACCTGGCCGGCCGACTGGTGGATTACGGCAACGTCGGGCCAGAAAACAGCGTGGCGGCAGCGCGCGTCGGCGGCTCGCCAACGGGCTCTGCCTACAACTCACCCATCAACGATCTCGGCCAGAAAACGTACATCATCCTGCTGTCCGACGGTGACCCGTCAGAGGACACCAGCGCCGACAGCAAGATCACGGGCCTGCCCGGCTTCTCAGATCTGGTTGGGCCAAGCTGTGACGGCAGCGGTGAAGGGGCCTGCCTGGACGACATGGCGGAGTACCTCTTCAAGGCGGACCTGCGGGCCACTATCGACGGCCAGCAGAACGTGATTACGCACACCATCGGCTTCACCCAGGACATCGTCAGTCTCCAGTCCACGGCGCAGCGCGGGGGCGGGCGGTATTTCCGCGCCGACGACACGGCGCAGCTGACGGCCGTGCTTGCCGACCTGGCCGAAAGCTTTGAAGAGGATGGTGGTCTGTTCACGGCCCCGCGGGTGCCGGTAGACAGCTTTAACCGGGCCGAGACTCTGAACCAGGTGTTCGTGTCGGTCTTCGAACCCAGTAACACCGTGCGCTGGCCAGGCAACCTGAAGAAATACGAGCTGGAGACCGACGCGAATGGCGGTGAACTGACCGTCACCCTGGTCGATCAGAACGGACAGCCGGCAACTAATCCCTCCACCGGCTTCTTTATCGACGGTGCTCAAAGTTTCTGGTCCGACAGTCCGGACGGAGCGGATCCCAAGCAGGGCGGCGCGGCCAGCCAGTTGCCGGCGGCTGATTCCCGGCAAGTGTTCACGAATATCGCCAGCGGCGATCTCAATGCCCCCGGCGGGCAGAACCGCCTCGAAATCGCCAACGCCGCCATTACCGCCGCCGTGCTGGGAGCGCCGGCGGAAGACCGTGACAATGTGATCCAGTGGGCCAACGGACTGGACGTGCTGGACGAAGACCAAGACGGCGATACGACTGACAGTCGGCAGGCCATGGGCGACCCGCTGCACAGCCGGCCTGTTACCGTTCTCTACGGCGGCACCGCGAACTCACCAGATGCCACCGTCTATGTCAGCACGAACGAAGGCTACCTGCACGCCATTAATGCAGAGGACGGCGTGGAACTCTGGTCGTTTGTGCCGGCGCGGCTACTGCAGCGGCTGAACACGCTCTACACGAATAACGTATCGGGAACCCGCGTCTACGGCCTGGACGGCGAAATTACCGTGACCGTAGAAGACCGCGACGGCCAGGCAGGGATCTCCGCCGGTGAGCGCGTGATATTGCTGTTCGGCATGCGCCGGGGTGGCGATGCCCTGTTCGCCGTGGATGTCACGAACCGGGATCGGCCCGAAGTGCTCTGGGAGATTGACGCCGGCAGTCCGGGCTTTGCGAGCCTGGGGCAGACCTGGTCGAACCCGGTGATCACCAGGGTCAATGTGGGCGGTTCAGAACGCCGGGTGGCCGTGTTCGGTGGTGGTTACGATACCGGCCAGGACAACCGCAGTTTCCGCGAGGACAACGCCGGGAACGCGGTATACATGGTTGATTTGCTGACGGGGTCACTAATCTGGAGCGCCGGTGGCGGGCCCGGGCACGACCTGCGCCTGGACCGCATGCGCTTCTCCATCCCCGCCGAACTGCGCGTGTTTGACGTCGACGGTAACGGCCTCACGGACCGGCTGTACTTTGGCGACATGGGCGGCCAGCTGTGGCGTATCGACCTGGTAAACGGCAACGGCGCGGCGGATCTCGGCGAAGGCGGCGTGCTCGCCGCCCTGGGGGGCACCGAGCTTGGCGGCTCGCCCCCTGCTTCGGAAGTTCGACGCTTCTTCGCCGCCCCGGACGTGGTGCCGGTGATCCGGGACGAGAGCATCTATATTGCGTTGAACATCGGCTCCGGTTACCGGGCTCATCCGCTGGATTCCAGCGCCGACGACCAGTTCTTCTCGGTGCGCGATTTCGCCGTGTTCGAAGTCATCGACACGGACGACTACCCGCCCCCACTGACCGTGGACAATCTCCCCGACATCACGGACGTCGGCGCACCGGTGCTGGCGCCCGATGAGGCGGGCTGGCGTTTGCAAATGGTGCTCGGCGACGGCGAGAAAGTGCTGAGCCCGGCCATTACCTTCGCGGATGTCGTGCTGTTCACATCTTTTACACCGGCCAATGTGGGTAACGCCTGCGTGCCCGCGGGCGGGCTGAATCGCCTGTACGCGGTGAGCATTCTCGACGGCCGCAGCGAGACCAACCTCGACCAGCCGGAAGAGGATTTTGACCCGGCCGACCGGACCGTCGACCTGGTACAGGGCGGCATTGCGCCGGAGGCCCAGATCTTATTTCCGCCGGGAGCCGACGGGCAGCCCGTGGTGCTGGTTGGGACGGAGCTGATCGGCGAGAGCGGCGCAATCCTGCCGGCGCGGCCCATTGTGCGCACCTTCTGGGTGCAGAGCGAGGAGCCCTGAGCACCGCGCTGTTTTGACAGAATCCCCAGGGACACGGCCACCTGTCACGGCCAGATGAGGGTGCGCCCGGCACCCCGCTAAGCTGAAACACGAAATCCAGCGCTTCACATAAGCGCTGACGCGTTTCACGAAAAACCCGCTCATTCGCGGCACTTGCCCACCCGTCAGCGCGATCCCATGCCACCTGCTTTAACGGGCAGGATTGCATGCCATGAATACCTGGCACCAAAAAGGTTTCACGCTGATCGAGCTAATGATGACGCTGCTTATCGCGTCGATCATCCTCGGCGTTGGCATTCCCAACTTCCAGGAATTCGTCGCCAATAACCGCATGGCCACGGCGACGAACGACGTGGTGACTGCGCTGCACGCCGCCCGCAGCCAGGCCGTCAAGCGGCGCGCGAACGTCACGATCTGCCCGAGCGCGAACTGGGATGCCCCCAACCCCACCTGCAGCCCCGCCGGTCAGCTCAGCGACGGTCACATCGTGTTCGTGGACTGCAGCGCGGCGAATCCCTGCGGAGCACCGAACGTGGCTGTGGATGCCTTCGACTTCGTCCTGCGCGTGCGCGGACCGTTGCCTGGCGCCATTGCACCGCTCGTGACCACCGACGCCGGTGGCGCAGAGTATTTCAGTTTCGGCCCCACCGGTTTCCCCCGCACGGCGGCCGGATTTGCCAACCCGGTCGTGAACATTCAGCTGTGCGACGACCGCGGCGCTCACAACACCGGCGCTAACGTTGCCGCCGGCCGATGGCTCCAGGTCACGCCTACGGGCCGCCCCCAGGTGTACCGGGATATCGGCTTCGTGCAGGGCGTCCAGAATCCGTTAGGCGGTTGCTGAGAGTAATGACGATGCGACGCACGTTCTACAAAGAGTTCAGGAAACAGTCCGGTTTCACGCTGATTGAAACCCTCGTGGCCATGGTGGTCCTCGCCGTGGGCATGCTTGGCGTCGCCGCGCTGTACATCGAGGGGCTGCGCTCCGGCCAGGCCTCGGTATCTCGCACCACTGCGGTCAACCTCGCCGCCGACATGGCGGACCGCATTCGTGCCAATTCCACGGTGCCGGTTTCCTACGCGGGCGCCGGCCCGGGCGTCGACAACAACTGTGTGAACGGCGCCGCCGCCTGCACGCCTGCGCAGCTGGCTGCCGAAGACTGGTTCTGGTGGCTGCAGGACGTGCAGAACCGGCTGCCCCAGGGCGCGGTAGCAAATGTCGTTACGGTGCCGGTGGTGGCCCCGCCGATGACCCAGTACGACGTGCTGCTGGCCTGGCCCGAGCCCGGCCAGCCCGTCAACGCGACCTACCAGCTGCGCTTCACCTTCTAGGACGATGCGATGAAGAACCGCTTCAATACCCGCAGCCTGCGTATCTTGCGCCGTCACGAGTACGGCCTGACGCTCATCGAACTGATGGTGGCGATGCTGATCGGGATATTCCTGGCCCTGGGATCGCTCACCGTATTCACGCAGAGCCGTTCCAGCTACCGCACGTCCGACGGCCAGGCGCGCCTGCAGGAAAACCTGCGCTTCGTGCTGGATACGATTGAGCCGGATGTTCGCCTGGCCCGCTTCTGGGGTCTGCACAACGAACCGGCGCTGGTCAACGTGCCGGGCGGGATCATCGTGAATTGCGGCGGTGTGAACGCCACCGCGCTCGCAACCACACTGAATCGGGAAGTGGCGGCCGTGGACGAGAGCGTCGGCTACGCCGCCGTTGTGCCGTGCGCTGCTCCCAACGCTGCGCGACCGGATTCCGACGTGCTGATCGTCCGCCATGTCAGCCAGCAACCAGCTGTGCCGACAGCGGGCCGGCTGCAGATTCGCTCTGACCTGGCCATCAGCGACCTGTTCAATACGGGCGTGAACCCGGCGGGCTACGGCCCGCTGGCCCAGACCCACGACCTCGTCGTGAACGTGTACTACGTAGACAACGGTTCCAACCTGGACCCGACTCTGCCGTCACTGCGCCGCTGGACCCTGGACGGCGCCGGCAACCTCGTGGACGAAGAGATGATTGCGGGGGTCGAAAACCTGCAGGTGCAGTTCGGCGTGGACGAGAACGGTCCCGACGTTAACGAAGTGTTTTCGATCACGCGCTATGTCGATGGCGACCACCCCATCATTACGCCCGGCGCTCCAGGGTTCCTGCCCAACGCCGAGATCGTGGCCGTGCGCCTGTGGGTGCTGATGCGCACCGAGCAGATCGAGGTTGGGCTGACGGACATAGGCGTATACACGCCCCCGGACGGCGACCTCGCGCCCATCGCACTGGGCGGCGTTGCCTATCCGGTCAACGTGCGCCGGCAGCAGATCACCAAGACCATTCACCTCAGGAACAACCGGTAGCGTCGTGAAGAAACAAATGCACAATCCCCGCCGCGAGCAAGGCGCGATACTGGTCATTGGCCTGATATTGCTGCTGGTGATGACAGTGCTCGGTGTTTCCACCATGAGCACGGCCAGCCTCGAGCTCAATATGGCCGGTAACGACCAGTTCGCCGAGAATGCCTTTCAGCTGGCGGAGACGGGTATCGATACCACGATCAGCACGCTGAACAATGGCACCCCGGTGCCACCGCCACTGAACCCGGGTGTGTGTCCGGCTTTCGCTTTGCCAATCCCGGTACCCGCCATGGGGGGCGCCGTGGCTGTCCGGCTCTGCTTTCAGGGCGATATACCGGACATTACCGGTGGATCCAGCATCGGCAAGATTCGCCAGTATCACTATGTCAACCATTCCGTGGGCACCGCCCAGTCCCAGGCCCGGTCCTGGAATGAACAGGGCCTGTTCGTCCGCGGACCTGACGGCTTGTAACAGAGGTAGAGAGTCATGTTGCGAAAGACTTCATTCTTATTGATAGCCATGTCGCTGGCCTTCAGCAGCGTGGCCTACGCGGCGCTGGACAGCTACGAAGACACCTACGAGCTGGGCCTGAACGAGGTCCAGCTGCCGGCCTACACCGGCGGCAATCTGGTCGTGCGGGCCTGCGCCGACTGTGAGCCAGTGCTGCGCCGGGTAACCAGTAGCACCGTGTATCGAATTGGCAGCAACGGCCGCGACGTGAGCCTGCGCGAACTGCGTGAAGCGGCCGCGGCAGCCAGCGGTGGCGCCCTGTACGTCAGCTACCGCCTCGATACCGGCGACGTGAATCGAATCATTTTGTCCGTTTGGGACTAAAGAAAAGTGCGCGAGCAAGGATAGAGCCATGAAGCAAGGACGCAATCGATTAGGCCTGTTTGCCGCCGGACTGCTGGTACCCCTGATGGTGGGCACCGGCGCGTATGCGGACGACACGGAACTGTTTGTGGCAGCGTTTGACCCGGCCGTCACGGGTTCGCAGCCCAACGTCATGTTCATCATGGACACCTCGGGCAGTATGACCAACGAGGTCATCACCCAGGCGGCCTGGAATACGGCCACGACATTCGACGGCTGCTTCGAATCCGGCGCGTACTACTTCAGTACCACCGGCAACAAACCACCCTGCGGCAGCAACGACTATTTCTGGAAGGACAAGAACTACTGTGAAGCGTCCTTCGGTACGCTGGCCGGCGTCGGCCAGTACCAGGACGGCTTCAAGGCCTGGCGTGGTAACGTCGACCGCTGGGTGAACCTGAACGGCAATCGCAAGAACCGGCGCCACGAATGCTCCTCCGACCAGGGCGTGCACGGCGAATTTTCCGGTGGCAGCGACGTCTACGCGGTGGACGGCGTTACCGGTCCCTGGGACGCCGATGCCAACAGCAAGATCAGCTATGGCACGACCTACACGCTCTACGACGGCAACTGGCTGAACTGGGACGCCACGGGCGGCACCGTTACCACCACCCGTATCCAGGTCATCAAGGACGTGACCAAGCAGCTGCTGGACAACGTGAACGGCGTGAACGTCGGCCTGATGCGCTTCAACCGGAACGAATACGCCAGCCAGAGCGGTGGCCCGGTGATCCACGCGATGGCCGATGTCGGCACCTCCCGCCAGAGCATGAAGGACACGATCGACGACCTGCCTGCCAGCGGCTGGACGCCGCTGTCCGAAACGCTGTACGAGGCCGGCCAGTATTACGCCGGCCGCGCAGTCGACATGGGCAATAACGGCCCGAACGTCTACAGCGTGCCGGAATCCCGCGTCGGAGGCTTCGCCGGTTCGGGCACCTACGATGCACCGGTGAATTTCCAATGCCAGAAAAACTACGTGGTGCTGCTCACCGACGGCGCGCCAACCCGCGATACAGATGCGAACAGCGAGATCCAGTCGCTGCCGGGCTTCTCAACCACCGTCGGCAGTTGCGACGGCTCGGGCCAAGGTCGCTGCCTGGATGACATGGCCGATTACATGTTCAACTACGACCTGGACTCGAGCATGCCCGGCGCCCAGAATGTCACGACTTTTACGGTCGGTTTCACCGTTGACCTGCCGATCCTGAAGTCGACGGCAGAGCGCGGCGGCGGCGAGTACCGCCTGGCCGACGACACGGCCAGCCTGACGACGGCGCTGACGCAGATCGTGCAGTCGATCCTGGACGATGCGACCACCTTCACGGCCCCGTCCGTGCCGGTGAATGCCTTCAACCGGACCCGGAACCTGGACGACGTGTTCGTCTCGGTGTTCGAACCTTCGACCCGCGTCCACTGGCCCGGCAACATGAAGAAATACCGGCTGGTAAACGGCCAGCTGGTTGGCCAGGACGGCGTCGGCGCGGTGGACCCGCAGACAGGCTTCTTCGCCAAGGACTCGTTCAGCTACTGGTCAGACCAGCCAGACGGTGACCGCGTCGTTGAAGGCGGTGCGGCCCACGAGCAGCCCGCGCACCTGACCCGCAAGCTTTACACCAACCTGGCCGGTGGCACGCTGACGTCGGCTGGCAACGCGATCGCACTCGCCAACGCGTCCATCACGCCTGCGCTGCTCGGCAGCCCGGCTGTAGAGCGCGATAACGTGATCGAATGGGCCCGCGGCAAGGATCTGCTGGATCAGGATGATGACGACGACTTCACGGACGACCGCCACATGATGGGCGACCCGCTGCACGTGCGGCCAATCACGATCGCCTACGGCGCCGACCCGAACGTGCCGGAAGCGACGATCTTCATCTCGACCAACGACGGCTACCTGCACGCTATCGACCCGTCGGACGGCAGCGAGCTTTGGGCCTTCATTCCCGACCGCCTGCTGGGCCGCCTGTATGAGGCGTACAACGACCCCATCGTGCCGAACCGGCGCTACGGCCTGGACGGCGAGATCGCGGCCTACATTACGAATAACGACGGCCAGCCGGGCCTCAATGCCCAGGAAAAGGTCTACCTCGTGTTCGGCATGCGCCGCGGCGGCGATGCCATGTATGCCATCGACGTCACGAACCCGAACCAGCCGGAGCTGGTGTGGGAAATCGATAGCAACAGCTCGGGTTTCGACGACCTGGGCCAGACCTGGTCACGGCCGCACCTCGATACGCTGAATGTGGGTGGCAACAAGACTCATGTCGCGATCTTCGGCGGCGGCTACGACGATGGCCAGGACAGCCCCGCGTACCAGACGGACAATGCCGGCAACGCGATCTACATGATCAACCTGGAGACCGGCCAGCTGGTCTGGAGCGCCGGGCCTTCAAACGCCTCGCACAATCATGACCTGCAGCTGGACCTGATGCAGCATTCGATTCCGGCACCGGTGAAGGTCGTTGACCTGACCGGCGACGACATCCCTGACCGGATGTATGCGGGTGATATGGGCGGCCGCGTGTGGCGCTTCGATATCATCAATGGCAACGGCCCTGCCGAGCTCGTGGAAGGCGGCAT